>NZ_WBKS01000021.1:0-57097 GCF_008868145.1 Micromonospora sp. AMSO1212t | reverse complement strand
CCCAAACCGTTACAAACCCCCAAACCAGGACATACCCGGCCTCATCTCGCCGTCACCCCCCCGCGATCTTGCAGTTGGCGCCCCGGTGATGCCGGATTCGCCCCGTTACGGGAGGACCGTAAGTGCAAGATCGCGTGGGGGTGACGGCGAGATGAGGCCGGGTATGTCCTGGTTTGGGGGTTTGTAACGGTTTGGGGTTAACGGGTCATTGTGGGGGTTGGAGAGTTTTCTACCCACATATCGTGACCAGTTGCGATTCGTGCTCGTTGCCCAAGACGTGGGGGTTGCACTCAGAGACGCAGGGCGGTCGGTGACCAGCTGGTGCCGACGCCACACCATCGGCGGTGACGGAGCGGTGGCAGCCGTCCGTCGCGGACTGCGGCAGGGCGAGCCGGGAACGCTCAGCCGCGAACAGGAACTCGAACTCATCGACGTGCTCCGGGGCGTCCACCCCGACGAGTTCGGCCTCGACGAGGAGCTCTGGACACGGCAGAGCCTGACCGCCCTCATCGAGCGCCGGTTCGGGCTGGCGATGGACGCCGGCACCGTCGGGGCGTACCTCCGGGCCTGGGGTCTCGGGCCGCGCGAGCCGCGCGAGCGGGCCTGCGGCCTGTGCGTCGGCGCGGTCGAGCGCTGGGTACGCAGCGCATACCCGGCGATCACGCGGGCGGCCCAGGAGCACGCCGCGGAGGTCTACTGGATCGGCCGGGTACGCCTGCGCGGCACCATGCCCGCCGCCGACGTGGTCTCGGCGGTCTCCTCGCGAGGGCGGGTGCGGTTCATGGTCACCACGCCGTCGGTGGACCCGCCGCTGCCCCGTGACTTCGTGCTGCGGCTCAGTGGCGCCGAGGAGCGCACCGTGCACCTGATCGTGGACGGCTCCTGGCCGCGCAACGAGTGGCCCCGCCGGCTGCCCCGCCGGGTCGTGCTGCACCCGCTGCCGAGCTGCGGTCGCGCCGTCGCCGCGGCCTGATCCGACGAAGATCGACTGGCGGGGGTACCGATTCGGTGATCCGGGAGGGGGTTTGCTACTCTTCTCGGGTCGCTGAGCCCCCGTAGCTCAGGGGATAGAGCACCGCCCTCCGGAGGCGGGAGCGCAGGTTCGAATCCTGCCGGGGGCACACTTGCTAAGAAAGCTCTGACCAGCACGAAGAGGCCCCTAACCAGGGAAAACCCGGCCAGGGGCCTTCATCATGTGCCCGGCCATGTCCGGCCGTCACCGGCCGGTGGCGGACATCTGTGCCAAATGCGTGCCACGGAACGCCGGCGCCCTCAGCCGTGCCCGAGCGCCCTCTCGATGCGCTGCCGGAGAGCCGCGTCACCGCCGACAGCACCCTCAACCGACACGCTCACCCTGCGGGCGGATGACGATGGAGTGTCCTTCGTGCTGCACAACCGGGCAGCCGGCAACGTAGCCGTGGCTGGGGGAATGCTGCACATCATGCCGGCGGGGGTTTTCCAGCCGTCGAGCGTCCTACCTGCGGCCTTAGCGGCCGACTTCGACCTGTGGCGCAACATGATGCGGGAGTACAGCGAGGAATTTCTCGGCACGGCCGAGCACGGTGGTGACGGTGAGCCGGCGGATTACACCGCCGAGCCGCTGGCAAGCTTCCAACGCGAATACGCGGCGGGTGGGATACGAGTCTTCTGCCTCGGCGTCGCGCTCGACGCGCTCACTCTCTGGGGCGAAATCTTGACCGTAGCGGTGTTCGATGGCCCCACCTATGACCGCTTATTCGCCGACATGGTCAGCGCCAACGACGAGGGAACCGTGGTGAAGACCGGGCGGGTGCGGCCCACATCGGCACTGCCATTCACCCGCCACACCATCGACGAACTGACCGCCAGCGGGCGGCTAGCTCCGGCGGCGGCCGGCTGCATTCAGCTCGCGTGGGAGCACCGCCGCACGATCCTGGGGAGAGGCTGACGTGCACGTACTGGTTACCGGTGGCCTCGGATTTCTCGGCCACGCCGTCGCCCGTGACCTGCTCACCGCTGGACACCGGGTCACCGTCATGAGCCGGGGCCGCAGGGACCGCAACCCACCCGCCGATGTCGCGATCGTGACGGGAGACATCCGAGACCGCGCCCGGGTTGCCCAAATCGTAAAGGAAGGCGGATACGAGGGAGTTGTTCATCTGGCTGCGTTGACCAGCGGCCGGGACTCGTTCGCCGACCCGCTGAGCTACTTCGACGTCAACGAGACCGGCACCCTGAACCTGCTCATGGCTCTCGACACCGCGCGGACGGCCACCGACCCCGTCGCCTTGGTTTTCACCTCCACCAACATCGTCTACGGATCGCAGCGCCAAGGCGCGCTCTCCGAAGACCTGCCCCCGCACCCCGAGAGCCCATACGCGGCTTCGAAGGTCGCCGCCGAGCACATGGTCGCTGCCTATGCAGCGACAGGGGCAATCGGGGCGATCACCGTTCGGCCCTTCAACGTCGCCGGAGCGGCTGACGGGGTCACCGACACCGACCGCGCACGGATTATCCCGAACGTCTTTCGTGCGATCACCGGCCAGCTCGACCACGTCACCCTAAACGGCGACGGATCAGCAGTCCGGGACTTCGTCCATGTCGCCGACGTCGCGGCTGCCATCCGGAAGGGCCTGGCCGCCTGCACCCCCGGCGCCTGTCCGACCATCAACCTCGGCTCTGGCACCGGAACGAGCATGGCCACCGTGGTGGCCACCGCTGCGCAGATCACCGGGCATCCGGTCACCGTCCACCGGCAGCCACCCAAGCCCGAGCCGCCAAGCCTCATCGCCGATATCAGCCGCGCTCACGCCGTCCTTGGTTGGACCCCTACGAGGTCCAGCCTGAGCGACATTCTCATCGATGCCTGGAAAGCATGGCCCAACAGCTAATTCCCTCTCTTATGCAGCATCACGACGATCGGCAATCTTCTACCTGGCGGCGCACCTGCTCGCCGGGCACACCTCGATGGCAGCATGCTAATCCAGATCTTAATGCCGCCGCGCCCGCCACATCGTGTGCTCTCGTGAAATCGCCGCCTCCGCATCACTTACCAACTGAGACATCTGAAGTTCTGAAGTTACCCTTGGGGTCACTGATGCAATGGCAGCAAGCTCCTGACTCGCCAAAGCATAGGCAGTAGCCAGCACGTCGTGTTGCCGGGTTTGCGTCCAGGCCGCGCAGGCTGCAATCGCGGCGGCAGCTATCCCTAGCAAGTCAGCCGTCGTGATCCCGGCAGCCCGAGACACCGCAAAGACAACACCCGCTACTTCCAATACGAGTAGAGCAACGGACCAACGCGTCGCTTGCCTACGGTTCCATTGGGATCGATCAGCGTACCACGACCTCTGCTTTTGGAGGCGGTATTTCGAGTAGGCCTCTAGGCGTGCCGCGAGAGGAGAAGCGCGCAAAGCCAGCATCTCCTCAGTGATTTGTTGGCCAGACGCTGACGGGGCCGCCAGCCCGGCCGAGCCGAGGTCGCTGGACATGCCCAGCAGGCGGCCCGCGAAATCCTCTACACATTCAAGTTCGCCCCGAGATCTGGGGAAAGGCTCTGCCGCAACCGCGAAGCGCCACGATAGAGATTTGATGGATTCGGACATTGCCCTTCCGGCATACCATCGCTGACTCGGGCGGTTCGCGAGCAGAAATGCTTCGATGGTGGAAGCCACGGCGAAAGAGCACGCAGCAATAGCTGCCGACAAAGCCAACTCGCCGAGTTTCCAGCCTACCGCCCCCATCACCGCGGCCACCAATAACAGGGCCAGCCTTAGGGCGACCAATCTGATGAATACGTACTGGCCCCGCTGCGACTCTCGCGAAACTGCACGCTGAAGGGGCGGAAGGTGTTCCGGTTCGAGCATAGTTACCGACCTTCTAGCCAAATTGATAACCTCGTCCCCAATTTGGGGGATTTGACGTGTTCTAGGTGAGCAATTAATCGCTCCCCTCGAACTACTGTTCGAGCTTTCTCCGAACGGACGTTCGAACTATTGCGTCACTAATGTCGGCTCCTTGTCAGTAGGCCCCGTGCAGCTCCTCCGCGCCTGTTGATCAAGGCTGCTCGAAGCTACCATCTGGCAATGACATCGGTCGAGGACGGGGCACTAATTTCTGAAGCCGCAGCCTCCAAGGGTTCAGCGGCTGCTGCAAAAAATTCCGACACCGACAGGCGGAGACGCCGCACGCGACCGATTCCTCCAAACACATTTGACGATGCACTCACCCTCGGATTGGCTATTCAGGAGCATGCCGCTGGGCAGAAGGTTCGCCGTCTCACCCTGTTTGAAAATATGAAGCGAGAGGCCGACAGCACCGCAAGTCGAAATTTGGTTACCGGTTCATTCCAGTATGGAATAACTCTCGGGAGCTATAAGGCAGAGTATCTGGAGTTGACGCCTGACGGGGCGAAGGCCACGTCGCCAGACTCGTCTCCTTCCGAGCGGTTTGAGGCACAGTTCAAATTGGCGATCGAGAAGAACGACACCTTCCGAAAGCTGTACGAGAATTTTTGTGGAAGTCGCCTTCCCACCGTTTCCGTGCTTAGGGACTATGCGCACAGCCAAGGAATTGATCAGGACTTCCTGAATGAATGCGTCGAGACGTTCATCGTCAATGCAAAGTTTTTGGGACTGCTCCGGACGATCGCTGGGGCCGAGCGACTGCTAACGAAAAACCATTTACTTGATGAACTAGCAAGCCAAAGCGCACTCGCCGTACCGAAACGTTCGGCGCTAGTGATCGAGGGGACGATCAGCTCAGAGTCGACCCAAGTAGCTGCGGTGGTAGATGTGCAGGTGCGCGAGTCGATGTCTGACACGTGCTTCTACATTGCACCAATCGGGCAAGCTGATTCAGAGGAGCGACGACACTCCGATCTCTTTATGGGCTCACTTGTTGAGCCGGCTCTTCAGGAGTTCGGGATGCGGCTCGTGCGTGCCGACAAGATCACCGACCCCGGCCTGATTTCTAAGCAGGTCATCGAATACATCGTTCAAGCACCGCTTGTAATCGCGGACCTCTCGTTCCATAACCCCAACGTCTTCTACGAACTCGCACTGCGCCATGCCGTCCGAAAGCCGATTGTTCAGTTGAGCCGCCTCGCGGATCGCCTGCCTTTTGACGTTCGCGAATTCCGCACTGTGCAGATCGATACAACTTCTATTTACACGCTCGTACCTAAGCTAGATACCTACCGCAGCGAAATTGCTTCCCAGATTAGGATGACCATGGAGTCGGACGACCATGCGGAAAACCCCCTTACAATCTTTTACCCCGGGTTCTGGTCGTCGAATGATCAGTGATTCATTCCACTTCGAAATAGTCTTCAACCTGGTCGATGGCACGCTCCCGCCGGATACAGATAGAAATTAACGTAACCCAGGGGATCGGCTACTCGGCTCGCTGGGGCCGTCACAGTGTCAGCTCCCGCCAGCGACAGCGCCACCGTGGTCCGCCGGACGTCGCTGTGCCGAATACGTGCCAAAGTTGACCCGGGGCCCATCGGCTCAGCACGCATTCGCCCAGGCCAACGGCGTGATACAGCCGGATGAGGCGCATCCCTCCGGAGGCGGGAGCGCAGGTTCGAATCCTGCCGGGGGCACCTCACAGAAGACCTTCACGAGCCCGACAGCCACCCTGGCTGCCGGGCTCGTTCCGTTTCCGGGCGAGCCGGCCTCCTTGACCGCCGAGCCACTGCTTTACTACGTTACTAGTAAAGCAGTGAGGAGCACCGTGTTCGTCTTCCGGCTCGACACCCACTCCGGCGTGCCGCCGTACCTGCAACTCGTCCAGCAGGTCCGCCAGGCGGTGCTGCTGGGCTTCCTCCAGCCCGGTGACCGCCTCCCGCTCATCCGCGAGGTGGTCGAGGACCTGGCGATCAATCCGAACACCGTCGCCAAGGCGTACCGGCAGATGGAGCAGGAGAACCTGGTCACCGGCCGGCCCGGCCAGGGCACGTTCGTCAACGAGCAGCAGTCGGCCGCCATGTCGGCGTCGACGTACACGTCGCTGCGCCGCGGGCTCGCGACCTGGTTGCGCCGCGCCTACGCGGCCGGCCTCGACGAGCAGGCGGTCGACGCGCTCTTCACCTCCGTCCACCAGCAGACCAGGAACGAGGACGTGGCGTGACAGCGACCGAGTTGGCGCTGCGCACCGACGGTGTGGGCAAGCGGTACCGGAAGGGCTGGGCGCTGCGCGACTGCACCCTGGCCCTGCCGGCGGGCGGCGTGATCGCCCTGGTCGGGCCGAACGGCGCGGGCAAGACCACGCTGCTGCGCCTGGTCGTCGGGTTGCTGGCACCGAGCACCGGCACGGTGGAGGTCCTCGGCCGCGACGTCACTGCGAGCACCCCGCAGACTCTGTCCCGGGTCGGGTTCCTGGCCCAGGACCACCCGCTGTACAAGCGCTTCACCGTCGCCGAGATGCTCCGCTTCGGCCGGGCCTGCAACCTGCGGTTCGACCAGGGGCTGGCCGAGCGCCGGCTGGCGAAGCTGGGCATCCCGCTCGACCGCAGGGCCGGTTCGCTCTCCGGCGGGCAGCAGGCCCAGGTCGCGTTGGCTCTGGCCCTGGCGAAGCGGCCGGACCTGCTCGTCCTCGACGAGCCGGTGGCCAGCCTCGACCCGCTGGCCCGGCACGAGTTCCTCCAGGTCCTCATGGGCGCGGTGGCCGACGGCGGGGTGACAGTCCTGTTCTCCTCCCACGTCGTGCACGAGCTGGAGCGCGTCTGCGACCACCTGGTCGTGCTCAACCAGGGCCGGGTCACGCTCGCCGGCGACATCGACACCCTCCTCGCCGAGCACCGGCTGCTCGTCGGCCCGCGCACGGCCAACGACCTCGACCGGGCCGCCGCCGTCGTGGAGGCCGTCCACAGCGACCGGCACACGACCCTGCTGGTACGCGACGGCGGGATCCCGGCCGCGCCCGGGTGGCAGGCCCAGCCGGTCGCGTTGGAGGAGCTGGTGCTGGCGTACCTGCGCCGGCCGTCCGAGCCGAGCGCCGGTGATCCCTCGGAGGTGGCGGCGTGACGTGGTTGATCTGGCGCCAGCACCGGACCGAGGTCTGCGTCCTGGGCCTGCTCGTCGGCGCGTTCGGCATCGCCCTGCTCGTGCTCGGGACGCAGGCCCACGACCTGTTTCCCGGCGGTCCCGCCCGCTGTGCGGGAGAGGCCGGTGTCGGCGAGGCCTGCGCGGCCTCCTTCCGCCGCCTCGACGACGAGTACGGGTACGTCGAGAACCTCCTGGCGGCCTTCTATCTGATGCCCGTCGTCATCGGTGCGTTCCTCGGTGCGCCGCTGCTCGCGCGCGAGCTGGAGGAGGGCACCTGGCAGCTCGCCTGGACCCAGGCCGTGCCGCGGATGCGCTGGCTTGCGGCCAAGCTCGTGGCCCTGGCCGGCGTCACGGTCGTGCTCACCGGGATGTTCACCGCGGTGCTCACCTGGTTCCGTCAGCCTTTCGACGCGTGGGAGGGGCGGTTCCAGTACGACGCCTTCGACCTGGAGGGACTTGTTCCGGTGGCGTACGCGCTGTTCGCGTTCGGCGTGGCCACCGCGGCGGGGGCGATTCTGCGGCGCAGCCTGCCCGCGTTCGGCGTCGCGTTCGGGGCGTTCCTCGCCGCCCGGATGTCGGTGGCGCTGCTGGCCCGTCCCGCGTACGCCACGCCGCTCACGGCCATGGAGCCGGTCCCCGCCGGCGGCCCGACGGACCAGGCGGGGCACCGGTTCGTGCCCGGCGTCGCCGACTGGGTGATCGAACGCGGCTACGCGGACGCCACCGGGCACAGGCTGAGCAGCGTCGAGTACTACGAGCTGGAGGACGCCGCCAACCGGGCCGGCGCCAACGTCAACCAGTTCCTGCACGCGCGGGGCATCCAGCAGTTCGGGGTCTACCACCCGGCCGACCGGTTCTGGACGTTCCAGCTCATCGAGGCGGCAGTGTTCGTCGCCGTCGCGGCGATCCTGGTCGGTGTGGTGGTGTGGCGGGTCCGACGCCGGATGCTCTAGATACCGAGCGGGCGAACCGCTTTCACCTTTGTCCCTCGATTCGGGGATGGGCAGGTCGTGAGCTGGCTAACCTCGCGGTGAACGGGTCGAACCTCAGCACCTGCGAAGGTGAGCCAGTTGCCCGAGACGCCGTTGACCAACCGCCCCAAGATGCACACGGGCGTTCCCTCCTCGCTGACGACCACGCAACGGTGGGTCCTGCGCGGCGTCGCCGTCGCCGACGCCCCCTGCGGCCTGTGGTTCCTCGAAGCGGTGGCCACGCGCACCGGCACCACACCGGACGAGCCGGTCGACGCGACGGTGGAGGAGCTGATCTCGCGCGGATTTCTCGTCGACACCGCCGCCGGCCTGCGGCTGGCCTCGATCGCTCTGCGCGACGACGTCCTGCGGGACACCCCGCCGTCGGTACGCCAGGCGCTGCGCGAGGCGGCAGCCGAGGTGCTCGCCGACGCCGGGCGCCCGGCCCAGGCCGCCCGGCAGCTCCTCCGGGTGCTCCCGGCGGTGAGCCGGTCCGCCCGGGCGCTCGCCGCCCGGCTGGCGGCCGACCCGGCGGTCGGTCCGAGCCTCGCCGCGGATCTGCTGCTTGCCACACCCGTGCCCGGCCCGGCCGACGAGCGCCTGGCCTGGCTGGTCGACGTCGCCGACAACCTCTATCTGGCCGGCCGGGTGGACGAGACGCTGCGGATGCTGCATCGGGAGGTCGCGGTCGATCGATACGGGCCACGCCAGCGGGCGATGCTGCTCGGGCGGCTCGGCGCCTACTACGCGACGCAGCGTCCCTCGCTGTCCCTGACGTACCTCGGGCAGGCGCTCAACCAGGAGCTGGACGCCGCCGGGCGGAGCTGGACGCTCACCATGCTGGCGTCGCAGGCGGCCCGGTTCGGGCACCCCGACGCCGCCGGGCTGGTGGCGGCGGCGGAGCGGGCCCACGAGCGCAGCCCCTCCCCCGGCGGCGGTATCCGGCTGGCCCTGGCGCACGCGTCCCGGGCCACCGCCACCGGCGACCTGCCCCGCGCCGCGCGGATCCTGCGGGAGGTGGACGCGGGCGAGCCCGCCGCCCGCACCCAGGCGATCTTCCTGCGCGTCGACCGGGTGGCGAACCAGATCGCGCTCGGCCGGTACGTCGACGCGGCGACCGCGCTCGACAGCGTGACCACGGAGATCGACACGCTCGGTGCGGTGGCGCAGCCGCTGGTGACCGCGCTGGACTGCGTCCTGCGGCTGACCACCGGTGAGCTGGCCGAGGCCGAGGTCCGGGCCCGTCTCGCGCTGACCGAACGTGGTGGCGCCCTGCCGGCGCAGGCCCGGGTGGACCTGCTCGCCACGGTCGTGGAGGTGCTGCTGCGCCGGGGTGAGGTGGCCGCGGCCCGGGATCTGCTGGCAGACGAACGCCCCGCAGTGGGTTGGCCGGACGACATGCAGTGGTTCCGGCTCGGCTGCGCCGCCGCGGGCGATCCGGAGCCGGGCCGGCACGCCGCGCTGCTGGGCGCCGCCTTCGCCATGCCGGACCGCTCGGTGGCTCCGCTGCTGCTGGTGCCGCACCACGGCCCGCGACTGGTACGCGCGGCCCTGGCGCTCGGTGACCGGCAGCGGGCCGAGATCCTCGCCGACCACCTGAAGCGGGCCGCCGGCATGACGAACAACGCGCTCTGGCGCGGGGTGGCGCACCAGGCCGACGGGCTGCTGACCGGCGATCCGGCGGCGCTGCGCGCGGCGGTGCGGCTGCTGCGCACCACCTCCGCCCGGCCGGCCCTGGCCGACGCGCTGCACGACCTGGCGCGGTCGCCCGGGCTGCCGCCGGCCGAGACGTTCGACCTGCTGGCCGAGGCCGACGCGATGTACACCCGGATGGGTGCCGGCGGGACACAGGAGCACGACGGCCCGGCGGGCGACGAGGCCTGCCGTCCGGCCGTGGCCGCGCTGACGCCCGCCGAGATACGGGTGGCCGAACTGCTCGCGGTCGGCATGACGAAGCAGGAGGCGGCCCGGGACCTGTTCGTCTCGTTCCACACCGTCGACACCCACCTGCGCTCGATCTACGCGAAGCTCGGTGTCCACAACCGGGTGGAGCTGGCGCTGGTCTGGGAGTCCCGGGAGGGCAGCTGAGCGCGGACGCCACGACCCTGTGGCGTCCGCGCTCAGCACCGCGTCCTCAGTGCCGTTGCAGCGGGCTCTTCGTCTTCGGAAGCGCCTCGATCAGCTCGCGTGGCGCGTTGATCGTGTCCGCGACCACCTCCGGCGGGACGTTCGCCAACCACTGCGCGAGTGACACGTCCTCGAACTTCGCGGTCCGGAACAGCTCCAGGTAGACGAAGGGCTTGTCGCCGATGTTCTCGATGTAGTGGCCCATCGAGATCGGCACGTAGCCGACGTCTCCGGTCTCCATGTTGAAGGTGCGCGCGGTGCCGTGGTTGGCGAAGACGCCCATGCGTCCCTTGCCCGAGATCACGTACTGCATCTCCGCACCGTTCGGGTGCCAGTGCAGTTCCCGCAACGCGCCGGGCTCGATCTCCACCATGGCGACGGTGGTGGTGATGGCCGCGGCGAAGTTGCTCGAGTCGGCGATGCGTACGCTGCCGCCCTCGAACTTCTCCGGCGTCTGCGCGAGGAGGCTGTGCTTGAACGTCCGGGGCACGTCGCCGGTGGGGCTGAAGACCCGGTCCTCGGCCAGCGGCGGCGGGCTCTGGCCCGGGAAGATGTAGCGTTCCGACTCGGCCGGGAAGTTGGCCATCTGCTGCATCGTCCAGCCGAAGTTCTTGGCGATGACCTCCCTCGGCACGTGCGAGAAGAAGTCGGTCACCTGGAACGTCGCGTCCTCGGAGTAGCAGCCGTCGTCGAAGACGAGCAGGAACTCCACGCCCTCGTCGTGCGCCTGGATGTGGTGCGGGATGCCGGCCGGGAAGTACCAGAGGTCACCGGCCTTGACGTCCTCCAGGAAGTTGCGGCCCTCCTGGTCCACGGCGGCGATCCGGCAGCTGCCGGTGAGGACGAAGGCCCACTCGGACTGGATGTGCCAGTGCAGTTCCCGGTACGCCCCGGGGTTGAGCTTCATGTTCACGATCGCCAGGTCGTGGGCGATCGGCAGGAGACGGTTGGTGACCTCCCGGGTCCAGCCGCCGCTCTCCTGCCGGGTGTGCGCCAGCGAGAACGGGAACACCAGGTTGGGCATGAGCCCGTTGTCTGTCGACGGCGGATTGACCAGGTCGGGGTGTGACTGGTCGATCGCGGGATTCCGCGGGACCGTGCCGACCATCTGGTGGTCCTTGGGCGATGATCCCATTCCGGCACGGTCATTGGATCGGGGCATGACGGATTTCCTTCCGGGTGTGGACCGCCGATTCGGCGGCCCGGGACGGGACGAACAACGCCCGCAGGTGTTCCGGGCTCTGAAAGGCCACCGCGAGCGGAATCGCGACACAGAGGAACAGCGACGCCGCGATGCTCCACACCGGAGCATCCGTGGCGACTCCGGCGACGGCCAGCGCCGCGATCGAATAGAACGTGACGCGGATTCTGGCGACGGGGAGCACGAACATGCGCTCGGCCTCCTTCGGCTTCGAGTCTCGCCGTCGAGACGCAATTGCGATGCTGCCGAAGCGGATCCCCCCGGTGAATAACGCGATCGCGCCATTCACCGGAACGGACGGGAAACCCCTTTCCCGGCACTTCCGCGCATCGCGCGCCGCACCGGTTTCACGGGTGCGACCGGGGGTAGGGAGGGCGATGTCCAACAACACGGAGGATCGCTGGCGGGTGGGGGAATACGACTTCCACGTACCGTTTCTGGCACTTGCGCTCGCCACCGGCCTCGCCGGTGTGGTCGACGCATTCTCGTTCCTCAAGTACAAGGTGTTCGTGGGTATTCAGACCGGCAACGTGGCGTTCGTCGGAATGGGGGCCGCCGATCACTTTCCGCCCTGGCCGGCCGCGGTGGCGTCGCTTGTCGCGTTCGGCCTCGGCGGCCTGCTCGGCGCCGGGATCCGCCGCCTGCGCCCGGCCGGCCCGCTCACCCCGCCGGGCATGGAACTGCTCGCCATGCTGGCGCTGCTCGTGCTCTGGGGCCTGGTGGACCGGTCCCTCGACTCGGGGCGCGACTCGCTGACCGAGCGCACGATCCTGACCGCGCTGCTGGCGTTCCCGGTCGGCATCCTCGGCGGGTTGATCGTCCGCACCTTCGGCGTGCAGACCGCCACGTCGTACCAGACCGGCACCGTGCTGCGCACCACGAAGGGCATCGCCGACTGGGTGTTCGAGCCGGAGGGCCGCAGCGCGGCCGGGCGGCTCGCCGCGACCGGCCTGCTCTGCCTGGTCAGCTACGCGATCGGCGGGTTCGTCGGCGCGGCCACCGAGACCCGCCCGATCTGGACGATGATCGTCACCTGGGCCCTGGCCGTGGTGCTGATCGCGCTCACCTGGGGCAAGCGCCCACCGGCCACCGCGACGCGGCGTCGCTGACAGACCAAATCACCGAAGGCCCCCGACCAGCATGGTCGAGGGCCTTCGGTGATTGGGGCTCACCCGCGTCCCCGATCATCGAGGGCCGGTCCGTCCCCTCGGGCTTACGCCGACTGCCGGGCCACGCCCGGATCCCGGTTCGCTTGTGCCTGTACCAGTTGCCCGCGCTTGTTGTTGGGCAGCCACCGGTGCGAGCCGGGCTTGCGGGCCTCGTTCGTGAGATGGCCGACGCCGAACTTGTAGGTGAGCGCCTTGAGTCTCCCGCCGAGCCGGCCGCCGATGAACAGTCTCATCGCGGTGTCGTCCCGGCCGGCGAGCTGGTAGATGCCGGCCTGCGGCCCGAGGCCGACGCACATCGCGTTGAAGAAGACGCTGGCCGGCTCAGGCCGGAGGCCTGCCATCCGCCGCAGCAACGTGTCGGCGGCGTGCGCGCCGAGGCAGCCCGCGGTGTACGCGCTCATCCGATAGGGCACGCCGGAGGGTGCGGTCGAGTCTCCGGCCGCGACGATGCGGTCGTCGTCGATGCTGGTCAGTGTCTCGTCGGTGAGCAGCCGCCCGATGCTGTCGGTCCGCAGTCCGCTGCGCACGGCCAGATCCGGCACGCCGAAGCCCGCTGCCCAGACGGTGATCGCACTCGGCAGAACGCGATCGTCACGCAGCCGCACGGCATCACGCGTGACAGCGGTGACCTCGGTGCCGGGTCCGTCGAGAACCGTCACACCGAGCCTGGCGAGTGACCTGGCGGCCGCGCGCCGCGCGCGTGGATGCAGGTACGCGCCGAGCGTACCGCCGCAGACCAGACTCACCCGGTGGCCGCGTCCGGCGAGTTCGGCGGCGGTCTCGATGCCGGTCGGCCCCGCTCCGACGACCGTGACCGCGGCCCCCGCCGGGCTTTCGCCGATGATCGAGCGCAGCCGCTGCGCCGCCTCGATGGTGGCCATCGGATAGGCGAACTCGGCCATTCCGGAAACGGGCGGCTCGGCGCTCGCGCTGCCCACCGCGTAGACGAGATAGTCGTAGCCGAGTGCGCCGATCTCCGCGAGAACCACGCGGCGCTCGGTCGCGTCGATCACCGTGACCGCGTCCT
The DNA here is from genome assembly GCF_008868145.1 of Micromonospora sp. AMSO1212t. NCBI lineage: Bacteria > Bacillati > Actinomycetota > Actinomycetes > Micromonosporales > Micromonosporaceae > Micromonospora > Micromonospora sp. AMSO1212t. The sequence continues at coordinate 43,577 of NZ_WBKS01000021.1, read as the reverse complement.
GAACCAACTGAACACGCTCGTGCAGGACCTCCCGGTAGTCCACCACCGCCTCGTGCGATCCGGCGACCAGATGGTGCAGCCGCGGCCGGACGACGAAGTCCGGTCGTGGGTTCACCACTGTCACGCTGACGTCGTCGCGCTGCATCAGCCGGTTGGCCGCCATGACACCGGCGAAACCACCGCCGATCACTACCACCCTGGTGTACCCGGTCATGCCTGAACTCCTTCCGCTGACGGTTCGCACCCAAGACACCGGCCGGGCGCACCGTGTGACAGAAGTGGCTCAGGTCACCGGTCAGTCGTGGAAGGAATCGGCGCTGGTCCGCCCAGGGCTCACCCGGCCTCGCGGCGGGCCTTGGCGCGGCGTTTGCCCTCGTGCATCGCCTGGACCCGGGCCACCGGGATGGTCCGCCCCTGCTCGACCAGCTCCACCGGCAGCCGCTGCGGCGCGGGCAGCGCCTCCGCCCAGGGATCCCGGTCGCCCAGCAGCGCGGGCACGGTCCGCACGGTGAAGTCGGCCGGGCTCGCGCTCTCCAGGTCGGCCCAGCCCACCGGGTACGAGACCGGTGCGCCGGGCCGGATCCGAGGGCTGTAGGCGGCCACCACTGTCGCCCCGTACGCCCGGGTGGAGTCGACGAAGACGCGGCCGCCGCGGTCGGCGACGACGAACGCGGTGGTCGCGGCCGCCGGGTCGAGCCGTTCGGTCCGGGCGGCGAGCGCCCGGGTCGCGGCGGCGGCCTCCTGCGCCGTGGTGGCCGGGTCGACCGGCACGATCACGTGCAGCCCCTTCGCCCCGCTCGTCTTCACCGCCCCGGCCAGACCGGCGTCGGAGAGCGCCTGCCGCACCAGCAGCGCGACCCGCACCACGGCGCCGAACGCCTCCCCCTCCGGCGGGTCGAGGTCGAGCACCAGGTGGGACGGGTGCTCGGGCGCGCCGGTACGGGCCAGCGTCGGGTGGTACTCCACCGCCCGCTGGTTGGCGAACCAGAGCAGCGTCCGGCGGTCGTCGCAGAGGGCGTACGAGATCCGCCGGTGCGACGCCTCCGCCCACACCTCGGTGCGGCGCACCCAGTCGGGCGTGTACTTCGGCAGGTTCTTCTGCATGAACGGCTCCTGGCCGGGCCGCACCCGCAGCACCGACAGCGGCCGGTCCCGCAGTTCCGGCAGGATCCGGCCACTCACCGCGTCGAGATAGTCGACCAGGTCGCGTTTGGTCGCCCCGGCGCCGTCGAACAGCGGCTGGTCGAGGTTGGTCAGCGACACTCCGGCACGGGTCTCGTCAGCGGCGCCCATCGGACCACCATCCCGGGCCGGGCCCGGCTCGGCAACCCCGACACGGTGCCCGGCGCACCTCGCCGTCGCGCACCTGGGACGATCGGGGCGTGGGTGAGGCAGAGGCGGACCGGTGCGGTCCCGGCGCGGCGGAGCAGGCCAGCGCGTGCACCGTACGGGAGGCGCTGGACCGGGTCGGCGGCAAGTGGGCCATCGGCATCCTGATCGCCGCCTCGGCCGGTCCGATCCGCTTCACCGAGCTGGAGCGCCGGGTGGAGGGGATCAGCCGCCGGATGCTCACGCTGACGCTGCGCAACCTGGAGCGGGACGGGCTGCTGGACCGGCACGTGCATCCCACGGTGCCGCCGAAGGTGGAGTACACCGCGACGCCGATGGCCCGCGAGCTGTACGAGTCGCTGGTGGCGCTGACGAGCTGGGCGGAGCGGCACCGCGAGGCGATCAGCGAGGCGCGGGCGGCGTACGACAGCGCGCACGGGCGGCCGCCCGCCTGACTCAGCCCGCCACCCGCTCCGCCCAGTCGACGTGGTGGCCGAACAGCCATGCCTGCGCCGCGCCGCCGTTGCGCGCCAGGTACCGGGCGGCGAGCGGCATGCCCAGGTCTCGGACCACGCGCCCGACCGGGCCGGCGACCTTCGTGGTGCTGGTCCGCCGTCCCTGCGCGACCACCCGTTCCACCCGTTCGCGGCGCAACCGCTCGTACGCCCGGAACGCCGCCGGCACGTCGGGCAGGTCGCGCAGGCAGCGGGCGAGCTGGACGGCGTCCTCGAAGGCCATCGCCGCGCCCTGCCCGGAGGAGGGGGCGGCGGTGTGCGCCGCGTCGCCGATCACGATCATGCGGTCGCGGTGCCAGACCGGCACCGACGGCAGGTCGTACGTCGGCCAGCCGTACTCGATCCGCGCGGTGTGGTCGAGGATTCTCGTCGCCGGCCCCGGGTCGTCGGCGAGCAACGCGCGCAGCCGGGAGCGGGCCTCGTCCGGGCCGATCGCGGCGAGTTGCTCCCGGCTCGGCTCGGCCGGCTGCGGCGGGTTGGCGAACCACCAGACGTCGTCCTCCCCCACCACGATCCAGCAGAAGAAGCAGCGGCGGCCGAACATCATCTGCATCACGCCGCGCTCGTCGGGCAGGCGCAGCCCGCGGGCGAAGCCACCGGCGTTCAGCAGCGGCACGTAGCGGGGCTCGGGTGCGGCCGGGTCGATCAGCGTGCGGACCCGGGAGCGCAGCCCGTCGGCGCCGATCAGCAGATCGCCGTGGGCGGTCCGGCCGTCGGCGAAGCGGGCGGTCACGCCGCCGCCCGCGGCCACCGCGTCGGTCAGCCGCGCGCCGTGGACGAACTCGACGCCCCGGCGCAGCGCCTCGTCGCGCAGCGCCCGGTAGAGCTCGGAGCGACCGACCGTACGGCTGCCGGCCGCGTCGAACTCCGCGAGCCTGCGCCCCCTGTGGTTGCGCATGGCCATCCGGGGTGTCGGGTGCCCGAGCCCGGCCACCAGGGTGTCGAGGTCGATCGCGCGCAGCGCGTCCAGCCCGTTCACCGAGAGCGTCAGGAACGCGCCCACCCCGACGGCGTCGCGCGGGTACGCCTCGTACACCGACGCGTCGATGCCGGCGCGCCGCAGCGCCATGGCGGCGACCGGGCCGGCCAGGCCGGCGCCGACGACAACAGCTTTAGTCATTCCATGACTATACATAGAATGACTATGCGTCGACAGGGGCCACCTAGGGTGTGTGCATGACGGTTCGTCGCTCGCCGCTGGCGATGATGGTGCTGGCCCTCCTGGTCGAGGAGCCGATGCACGCGTACCGGATGCAGCAGCTCATCCGGGAGCGGGAGAAGCACGACGTGGTGAACGTGGCGCAGCGCAACAGCATCTACCAGACCATCGAACGCCTGCGCCGCGACGAGCTGATCCGGGTCGCCGAGACCACGCGCGAGGAGGGGCGGCCGGAACGCACCGTCTACGCGCTCACCCCGGCCGGGCGGCGCACGCTCGACGGGTGGCTCGCCGACGCGCTCGCCACTCCGGCCCGGGAGTTCCCGGAGTTCCCCGCCGCCCTGTCGTTCCTGCCCATCCTGCCGCCCGGGGAGGCCGCCCGGCGGCTCGACCAGCGGGCCGGCGTCATCGAGGCGCGGCTGCGCGAGCGGGAGGCGGCGCTGAGCGCGGTGGACCTGCCCCGGCTCTTCCTGGTCGAGGACGAGTACCAACTGGCGGTGCTCCGCGCCGAACTGGACTGGGTGCGCGAGCTCGTCGCCGACCTGCGCTCGGGTGCGCTGACCTGGTCCGGGGAATGGCTGGCCGACTGGACCGGAACACCAGGCTGACCTGGGGAAACAGGCCGTTGTGGCGAAGGCCACGCTGCGGATCTGACCGATCGGTCAGCACCTGACCGATCGGTCAGGCATGCTGGAGGACATGGCGCGACCCACCACCGCCACCCACGACGAGCTGCTGGCCGCGGCCGCTCGCCGGTTCGCCGTCACCGGGTACAAGGGCACCTCTCTGCAGGACATCGCCCGCGACGTCGGCTGCTCCAAGGCGACGGTGCTCTACCACTTCGCCAGCAAGGACGCCCTGCTCTGCGAGCTGATGGCCCCGGCCATCACGATGCTGGAGGAGCTGGACGCCCGCATCGCCGCGCACACCGGCGCCGAGGCCCGGCGCGCCGCCGCGGACGGCTTCGTCGACCTGGCGGTCCGCTTCCGCCGGGAGATCGCGCTGCTCCGGGGAGAGTTCCCCGACCTGCTCCAGCAGCCCGCGTTCGCCCACATCCAGCAGATCTCCGAACGACTCGTCGCCGCGTTCGCCGGCTTCTCCGACCGTCCGGAGGCACGCGTCGCGGCGCTCGTCGTGCTCGCCGGCATCGCCGAGACCTGCGGCGAGTTCCTGGACATCCCCGACGAACAGCTGCGACCCGCGCTGCTCGCCGTGGCGTACCGCGCGCTCGAAGTCACCACCTGATCCGTTCCTGCGAGGACAAGGAAGGTCCATGGCGACCCTGCTGTACCGGCTCGGCCGGGCATCCCTGCGCCGGCGACGACTCGTCGCCGTCGTCTGGCTCGTCGTACTCGTCGGCCTCGGCCTGGCCGCGGCCACGCTGAGAGGCCCGACGGCGAGCAACTTCACCATGCCGGGCACCGAGTCGCAGAAGGCGATCGACCTGCTCGCCGACCGCTTCCCGGCGGCCAGCGGCGCCACCGGCACGATCGCGATCAAGGCGCCGCAGGACGGCGCGCTGACCACGCCCGCCGGTCAGGCGGTGGTCACGCAGGTCACGCAGGAGGCGGCCACGCTGCCCGGCGTGGTCGGCGCGGTCGACCCGTACCAGGCGCAGGCGCTCACCCCGGACGGCCGGTACGCGCTGATCCAGGTGCAGTTCGCCGGCGGTGCGGACGACGTCACCGACGAGCAGCGCGACGCGTACGAGAAGGTCGGCGCGCAGGCCGAGGCGCAGGGCTGGCAGATCGCCCCCGGCGGCGAGGTGCTCAACGCCGAGCCGGAGGTCGGCTCCACCGAGGCGATCGGCGTGCTGGTCGCGGCGATCGTCCTGGTGATCACGTTCGGCTCGCTCGTGGCGGCCGGCATGACCATGCTGAACGCGCTGATCGGCGTCGGTGTCGGCATGGCCGGTCTGTTCGCGCTCAGCGGCGCGGTCGAGCTGACCAGCACCGCGCCGATCCTGGCGCTGATGCTCGGCCTCGCGGTCGGCATCGACTACTCGCTGTTCATCACCTCCCGGCACCGGCAGAACCTGCTCGACGGGCTCTCCCCGGAGGAGGCGGTCGGCCGCGCGGTCGGCACCGCCGGCTCGGCAGTGGTCTTCGCCGGCGCCACGGTGGTGGTGGCGCTCGCCGGCCTGGCCGTGGTGGGCATCCCGTTCCTCACCGTGATGGGCCTGGCCGCCGCCGGCACCGTCACGATCGCCGTGCTGGTGGCGATCACGCTGGCCCCGGCGCTGCTCGGCTTCGCCGGCCACAAGGTGCTGCCGCGCAAGCTGCGTGACCGCAAGGCGGTCGAGGACCCGACCACCGGCTCGGAGGACCGCTCCGGCTTCGGCTTCCGCTGGGCGCGGTGGGTGACCAAGCTGCGCATCCCGGTGATCCTCGTCGGGCTGCTCGGCCTCGGCCTGCTCGCGATCCCGGCCCAGGACATGCGCCTGGCGCTGCCGGACGCCTCCGCCGCCGCCGAGGGCACCCCCGCCCGGGTCAGCAGCGACCTGATCCGCGAGGGCTTCGGCCCCGGCTTCACCGGCCGGCTCGCGGTCGTGGTGACCGCCGACTCGCCGCAGGCCACCCAGGCCGCCATCCCGCAGGTGACCGCGCTGGTCCAGAAGACCGACGGGGTGCTGGCGGTGGCGCCGCCGCAGGTCGACCCGTCGGGGCGTACCGCGCTGATCGGGGTGATCCCGAAGACCGGGCCGACCGACGAGGCCACCGAGACGGTGGTGCACGACATCCGTAAGCAGGTCTCGGGCATCCAGAACGCCGACGTGCTGCTCACCGGCGTCACCGCGGTCGGCATCGACGTGTCGGAGAAGCTGTCCGACGCGCTGCCGGTCTACCTGCTGCTGGTGGTGGGCCTGTCGATCCTGCTGCTGATGCTGGTGTTCCGGTCGATCCTGGTGCCGGTCAAGGCGGCGCTGGGCTTCCTGCTCACCGTGGCGGCCACGTTCGGCATCACCGTCGCGGTGTTCCAGCAGGGCCACCTGGCCGACCTGGTCGGCCTGGACACGCCGGCACCGCTGGTCAGCTTCCTGCCGATCCTGCTCATCGGCATCCTGTTCGGCCTGGCCATGGACTACGAGGTCTTCCTGGTCTCCCGGATGCGCGAGGACTTCGTGCACGGCGACACCGCGCAGCAGGCCACCATCAACGGCATGGGGCACGGCGCCCGGGTGGTCACCGCCGCCGCGCTCATCATGATCTCGGTGTTCGGCGGCTTCGTCTTCCTGGAGGACCCGATCATCAAGTCGATGGGCTTCGCGCTCGCCATCGGTGTCGCCATCGACGCGTTCGTGGTCCGGATGACGATCGTGCCGGCGGTGATGTCGCTGCTGAACAACGCCGCCTGGTGGCTGCCGCGCTGGCTGAACAAGATCCTGCCCAACGTGGACGTCGAGGGCGAGGGCCTGCGCGCCCACCTCGCCGAGAAGCAGCACGCGAACGTGTGATCCGCACGGGTGGGGCCCTACGGGGCCCCACCCGTCACACACCAGCCGGATACGTCTCCATCTCACCGGGTGTGACGCAAGCCGGCAGCGGATGCAGCGCCGTCGTCTCGTCGCACCAGATGAACGCGTCGTAGCGCTCACCCAGCCGGGTCGGCACGTAGTTGCCCCAGGACTCGAAGCTCGGGTAGTACACCACCCCGATGGCCCGGTGGTCCGCCTCGCCGGTCACCCACTCCGGCTGGTCGTCGCCGCCGAAGACCAGCACCGCCCGGTCCGGCATCAGCTCGTGCAGCCGATGCTCCACCGAACCCTCCCGGGCCGGCGGCACCACCATCTTCTCGGCCGGTGAGCCCCAGCGCGGCGCGGCGATCACGCTGCCGTGCCAGCTGCCGAACCCGATCAGCGCCACCGCGTCCGGGCCGTGCCGTTCCCGGCCGAGCTGCCCGATGTTGACCATGCCGTCCGCCGCCATGTCGGTGGCCCGGGCGTCGCCGACGTGCGTGTTGTGCGCCCACACGATGCCCCGCGAGCCCGGCCCGTACCGGTCGAGCAGCCGGTCGAGCGTGTCGGCCATGTGGACGTCGCGGACGTTCCACGACTCGGGGCCGCCGCCGACCATGGCCCGGTAGTACCGTTCCGCGCCGGCCACCACCTCCGCGTTCTGCCAGGCCGAGAAGCGGTCCGGGCCGTCCGCGGTGGCCTGTTCCCGGGTACGCGCCAGCAGCCGGACCACCTCCTCCTCGCACCGGGCGGAGACGAACCGGCTGGCCATCCCGTACTCCTCGGGCCGCTTGCCGTACGGCTCGAAGCAGCGGTACGCCTCCTGGGCCGCCTCCAGCGAGGCCGGGTCCTCCTCACCGAGGTAGTCGAAGATGGCCTGCATCGACTCCCAGAGGGAATACACGTCCAGCCCGTGGAAGCCGGCCCGCTCCCCCTCGGGGCGTTCCAGGTTCCACGCCCGCAGCCAGCGGCAGAAGCGGGCCACCTCGGCGTTCGCCCACATCCAGGTGGGCCAGCGTTCGAACCGTTCCAGCGCGACGAGCGGATCGGCCGGCCCGTCCGGCGCGCCGACCACCGACCGGTGCACCCGGTCGCAGTCCGGCCAGTCCCCCTCCACCGCCACGAAGTCGAACCCCTGTTCGGCGATGAGCCGCCGGGTCAACTGTTCCCGCAGCCGGTAGTAGTCGTAGCTGCCGTGCGTCGCCTCGCCGATCATCACCACCCGGGCGTCCCGCACGCGGTCCAGCAAGGGGTCGAAGTCGCTCGGCGCGCCGAGCCGCTGTACCAGCATGTCCGCGGCTACCCGGGGCCCGCCGGGACAAACCGCCGCCGCGGCCCGGCGACGGGCATGCCGCCGGGCCCAGCGGGTAGCCGGGCGGCATGACCGTCACCGGCGCGCAGTTGCAGGAGTTCCTGGCCGGACTGGACTACCCGGTCTCCCGGGAGGACCTGGTCCGCTGGGGCCAGGAGAACGGCGCCAGCACCGAGACGCTCCAGCGGCTGCGCACGCTGCCGGCCGAGGAGTTCGACACCCCGGCCGAACTGGTCGAGGCGCTCGTCACGCTCGCCGGTTGAGCGGCGCGTGCAGCAGCCGGAACAGCACCAGCCACTGTTCCGGCCAGACCAGCCCGACCGGGGTGTCCGGCGCGATCCGCGCGGCCCGCAACGCGCCGTCGACCCGCGGCCTGGGGTGGCCCGCGCGCAGCGAGGCGGCGAGCGAGCCGCCGACTCCGCCGAAGCCCAGCTCCACCATCCGCCGGTACGCGGGCAGCGCCGCCGGCGCCACGAGTGGCGTCGTCCGGCGCTCCAGCCGCAGGATGCCCCCGTCCACGCCCGGCACCGGCCGGAACGCGGTCCGGGGCACCCGCCCGGCCAGCCGCCAGTGGTACTCGGGCCAGGTGAGCACGGTGAGCCGGCTCCACCGGCCGTGGTCGCCGGCGCGCTTGCGGGCGTAGTCGAGCTGGGTGAGCAGCGTCGCGGTACGCAACCCTGGTGCGGCCAGGCACCAGCGGACCACCGCGGCGGTGAGCGACCAGGGAATGTTGCCCGCCACCGAGAACGGGCCGGCGGGCGGGGACGCGGTCAGGAAGTCGGCCGCCCGTACCTCGACGTTCGGCAGCGGAGCGCAGGCCGCTGTCAGCTCGGGCAGCACGGCCGGGTCGACCTCGTACGCGATCAGCCGCCCGCACCGCGCGGCGAGCGGCCGGGTCAGCCGGCCGCGACCGGCGCCGACCTCCAACAGCAGGTCGTCCGGGCCGGACCGGACCGCGCGGACCATCCGCGCGACGGCGGCCGGGTCGGCGAGGAAGTTCTGGGACAGTACGCGACGGGACCGGTCGCGTGCGGTGTTTCGGCGGGGCGCCACGGGTTCGTCCTGTCTGTCGCCGGACGGCGACGGGTACGGACCGCTGCGCGGGTGTCCCCCGCCGTCGAGGCGGCGTGGGGCGGATCGGGCGGGCGGTCCGAGCGGATCGGGACTCGGACGACCCTGGGGAGTGGCCGGGACGCGGCGCATGCCGGAGACAGCCACCTCGGCGAGGTGGCATGGTCGAACCACGGGTGCCGCCACCTCGGCGAGGTGGCACGACCGGCGCCCCTCGGGGCGGGTCGGGAACCGGCGGTCAGGTCAGACGCGGGCGGCGTACCGGCCGGCCAGGGCCGGGCGCCGGAACCGCGGACGGGCGTCCAGGAGGAGCCCACACGCGGCCGGCGCGACGGCCACACGGATCAGGGCATGCGTGAACATGCCGCCACGCTAACGCCCGGGTCCGGCCCGGGCGACCGGTTTTCTCCCGCTCGGCGGTGCGCCGGCCGACGCCCGTTGATCTATCCTTTGTGGAATGTACAAATATGCCGGGGCCCAGATGGAACCGACCTACGCCGACTTCGGCTCCGAACCGCCGCGTACCGGGAATGTCACGATCACCGGTGTCGAGCGGTCCTCGGCTGCCGGCGACCACCTGGCAATCGGCGCCGGCGGATCGGTCGAGCTGGAGTTCGACGTGCCTGACCCGGTCGTCGTCCAGGAGGCCTGTGTCGCCCTGCGGGCGCTCACGTCGATGTTCTCCCGCGAGCCCGGATACGCCCCGCTCACCGTTCGCCTCAACGGCAGACCGCTGGCCGACCGGATGCGGATCCCGAATGGTGGTGGCCTGCCGCAGCGTCTGGTCTTCGCGGTCCCCGCCGAGGACCTGGTCGCCGGCCGGAACACGTTGCGGATCGACAGCGGCGCCGACGCCCGCAGCATGCTGTGGTTGTACCGGGTGACGATCGATCCGATGCACGCGCACGACCAGGCGGGCCTGGCGCTGGCACGGCAGGCGATCGCCGAGCCCGTGCTGCGGTACGCGACCGCCGCCGGGGAGGTCACCATTCTCATCGACCGCGGTGAACAAGCCCTCCTCGACCAGGTGGCGTGGGCGGACACGTCCGGCGCGGAGTACGCGATCACGTTCGAGCAGCAGCACACCGCCTTCTACGGCTGGCGCCGGCAGCCGGGTCAGCGGCCGAGGGAGTTCCGCGGCCGGCTCGCCGGGCGCGGCTCCAGGGCCGAGCAGGCCCGGCGGTTCACCACGGAGGAGGGCTGGAGCGGTGGGTGGCACCGATCCGGGGACCTGCTCGTCGCGGTGGGTGTGCCCGGGCACGCGGTCACCAGGATGAGCTGGCGCCACGGCAGCGGCAACAACGGCACCGTCGCTTTCGCCGACGACGGATTCCTGGGCACGTACCAGCGCACCGGGGAAGGACCCATCGGCTACCGCGGCCGTCCCGGCTCGTGACCGTCCCTTCCTTACAGGTCGACGGTGCGTCCCTGCGCCCGGGCGGTCTGCGCGGCGTCCAGCACCGCCACCACCTCGCGGCCGAACCGCACGTCGCAGCGGTGGTCGCGGGTGCCCGCGTCGACCTCCTCCAGCAACTGGTCGAGCGCGGCGCCGAACGCCTGGAGCGCGCTGCCGTCGCCGGGCGGCACGGTCTCGGTGCCGTTCTCGCCGAAGAAGACGAAGTCCCGGGTGACCGCCTCGGACGGCGCGTCCAGGGTGAGCGAGAGCGAGCTGGTCGCGCCGCCGTCGTGGGTGAGCAGCAGGTGCACCAGGCCGCTCGGGCCGTCCATCGCGGCGACCCGGGTGACCCGGCCGAGCACGGGCAGGATCAGGGACAAGGCGTGCGGGCCGATGTCCCACAGCGCGCCGCGCTCCCGCCGCCAGGTCGAGTCGCCGTACGGGTTCCCGGGCTGGAAGATCGAGGCGAACATGGTGGCGCGGGCGTGCTGCCAGCCGCCGGCCGCCGCGGTCGAGGCGAGGAAGCCGGTGACGTTCGGGTGGAAGCGCTGGGTGAAGAAGACCACCGAGGCCACCCCGGACGCCTGCGCCGCGGCGACCACCCGGTCGGCGTCGGCCAGGTCGAGCGCCAGCGGCTTGTCCAGCAGGAGGTGCCGCCCGGCGGTGGCGGCCCGGACGGCGATGTCGGCCTGCACGTCCGGCGGGAGCGCCACGGCGACCGCGTCGCAGGCGTCGATGAGCGCGTCGACGTCGGTGAAGGCCGGTACGCCGTGCCGGGTGGCCAGTTCCTCGGCCTTCGCGGGGTTGCGCCCCCACACGCCGGCGAGCTGGGCCCGCGGGTGCGCCTCGATGGCCGCGGCGTGCGTCTGCGCCGCCCAGTAACCCGTGCCGAACAACCCGATCCGCACCCCGACCCCCTGCCGTCGACGTCGCCACCGGCGTACGCCGGGACCGTGATCCACGCTAGTCCCCCGACCCGTCCGGCGCGCCACGACCCGGCGGGCGAGCCGCTACTACACGGATTAGTAGGCTGTGCCGGTGAACGACACCGTGTCGACGACCAGTGCGGCGGCCGCCTCCGCCTCCCCGGTGGACGGGCCGCTCGCCACGGTCGCGATCGTGATCTCGCTGGCGGTCGCCGTCTGGGCCCTGGTGGCGGCGGTACGCCACCGGCCGCCGGACCGGATCCAGTTCGTCGGCCTGGCCGTGCTGGAGGTGGCGCTGCTCGCCCTCACCGTGACGGCGCTCGTCGCGCTCGGCGGCGGGGACCGGCCGGGCGAGCCGGGCGCGTTCTTCGGCTACCTGGCGACGCTGGTCTGCCTGCCGCCGCTGGCCTGGGTGCTGGCCCGGATGGAGCCGACCCGCTGGGGCTCGGGCATCGTGTGCGCGATCTGTTTGGTCACGCCCGTGGTGGCGGTACGGCTCCAGCAGACCTGGGAGGCCCTCGGTGGCTGAGACCACGACCGAGCAGCGCGCCACCAACCGGGGGCCGGGCCGGTTGCTGATCGCCGTCTACATCGTCTTCGCCATCGCCGCGACCTCGCGGGCCGGGCTGCAGATCGCCACGAAGTTCGACGAGGCGCCGGTGGCGTACCTGCTCTCCGCGCTCGCCGCGCTGATCTACATCGTGGCGGCGGTCGGGCTGGCCCGGGCCGGGCACGCCGGCCGCCGGATCGCGCTCGCGTGCTGCACCGTCGAGCTCGTCGGGGTGCTCGGGGTGGGCGTGCTGAGCATCGCCGACAAGGAGCTGTTCCCGGACGAGACGGTCTGGTCCGACTTCGGCAGCGGCTACGGCTACGTACCGCTGGTGCTGCCGGTGCTCGGCCTGTTCTGGCTCTGGCGCACCCGGCGCGACCCCGCCTGAGCGGGCCCGCGCCGGGTGAGGGCCGGTCAGTCCTTCGGACCGCCGGCGACGTAGATGACCTGGCCGGAGACGAAGGACGCGCCCTCGCCGACCAGGAACGAGATGGTGTGCGCGACGTCCTCCGGACGGCCGGGACGGCGTACCGGGATCTCGGCGGCGGCGTGCTTCTGGAGGTCGTCGAAGTCGACCTTCATCCGCGCCGCGGTCGCCGCGGTCATGTCGGTGACGATGAAGCCCGGTGCGACCGCGTTGACCGTCACGCCGAACGGGCCCAGCTCGATCGCCAGCGTCTTGGTGAAGCCCTGGAGGCCGGCCTTGGCGGCCGAGTAGTTCGCCTGGCCCCGGTTGCCGAGCGCGGAGGTGCTGGACAGGTTGACGATCCGGCCCCACTTCGCCTCGACCATGTGCTTCTGCGCGGCCTGGCTGAACAGGAACGCCCCGCGCAGGTGCACGCCCATGACCGTGTCCCAGTCGCCCTCGGTCATCTTGAACAGCAGGTTGTCGCGCAGCACACCGGCGTTGTTGACCAGCACGGTCGGTGCGCCAAGTTCGGCGGCGATCCGTTCGACGGCGGCCTCGACCTGGGCCCGGTCGGACACGTCGGCGCCGACGCCGAGCGCCCGGCCGCCGGCCGAGCCGATGGCGTCCACCGTCTCCTTGGTGGCGGACTCGTCGATGTCGACCACGGCGACGGCCATGCCGTCGGCGGCCAGCCGGCGGGCGGTCGCCGCCCCGATGCCGCGCGCGGCTCCGGTCACGATGGCGACGCGGGGCTCCTCCGACATGCTTACCTCCCGGTAACTTGTGGCTCGATCGAAGGAGCTTAACCCGCCGGTACGCCGCCCCCTACCGCTCGTGGCCCCGGCAGAGCCGGATCCACCGGTAGCCGTACCCGCCGAGCTTGAGCCGGTCGAGCTTGCCCACGTCCTCGTAGTTGCGGTCGCTCAGCACGTCGATCGGCAGGTCCGCCTCCGGGGCCAGCGTGCTCAGGTCGACCTCGACGTCGGAGGTGCCGAGGTTGTGCAGGAACACCATGGTCCCGGTACGCCCGTCGGCGCGGTGCGCGAGCACGCCCGGCGGCATCGGCACGTCGATGTGGGTGGTGCTGCCCGAGCCGGTCTCCGGCGCCTCCCGCAGCGTCCGGATCATCCGCTCGAACCAGCCGAGCAGCGAACGCGGGTCCTTGCGCTGGGCGGTGACGTTGACCTTCTGGTAGCCGTACTCGCCCTTGTCGATCACCGGGCGGACCAGTTTCTCCGGCTCGGCCGTGGAGAAGCCGGCGTTGTCCGCGTACGACCACTGCATCGGGGTACGGATCGCGTCGCGCCCGTCCAGCGACAGGTTCTCCCCCATCCCGATCTCCTCGCCGTAGCGCAGCACCGGCGTGCCGCGCAGCGAGAACTGCAACGAGTACGCCAGCTCCATGTGCCGGCGGTCGTTGCCGAGCATGGGTGCGAGACGACGGCGGATGCCCCGGCCGTAGAGCTGCATGTTCTCGTCCGGACCGAACTCCGCCAGCACGTCGTTGCGCTGGTCGGCGGTGAGCCGGGACAGGTCGATCTCGTCGTGGTTGCGCAGGAACGTCGCCCACTGGCCGCCGGTGGGCAGCTTCGGGGTGTCGCGCAACGCCTCGATGATCACCTCCGGGTCCTCCCGGGCCAGGGCGAGCATCAGCCGGCCGTTGAGCATGAAGTCGAAGAGCATGTGGATCCGGTTGCCCGAGCCGCTGCCGTCGCCGAAGTAGACGGGCAGCTCGTCCGGCTCGACGTTCGCCTCGGCCAGCAGGACCGAGTCGCCGCGCCGCCACTGCACGTGCTGGCGCAGGTCGGTGAGGAAGTCGAAGTCCTTCGGTGAGTTCGGGTTGCCCGGCTCGGTGCGCTCGATGATGAACGGCACCGCGTCCATCCGGAAGCCGGAGACGCCGAGCTGGAGCCAGAACGAGGTGATCTTCTTGATCTCCGCCCGGACCTGCGGGTTCTCGATGTTCAGGTCCGGCTGGAACTTGTAGAAGCGGTGGTAGTACCACGCCTTGGCGGTCCGGTCGTAGGTCCACGTCTCGTGCTGCTCGCCCGGGAAGACCATTCCCTGGTGGCGGTCGGCGGGCTCGTGGTCGGCCCAGACGTACCAGTCCCGGTACGGCGAGTCGGGCGAGGACCGGGCGGACTGGAACCACGGGTGCTGGTCCGAGGTGTGGTTGACCACCAGGTCGATGATCACTCGGATGCCCCGGTTGCTCGCCTGGTGCAGCAGCTCGGCGAAGTCGCCGAGCGTGCCCAGGCGCGGGTCCACGTTGTAGAAGTCGGTCGCGTCGTACCCGTCGTCCTCGTTGGGCGAGGGGTGGATCGGGTTCAGCCACAGGCAGGTGACCCCGAGCCGGGCCAGGTAGTCGAGCCGGCCGATCAGCCCCTGGAAGTCACCCACCCCGTCGCCGTCGGAGTCCGCGTACGTGTCGACGTCGAGGCAGTAGACGACCGCCTCCTGATACCACCTGTCACCCATGCGGCTACTACTTCTCCGAAGGCGCACGGCGGCAAACCCGGTACGGTGCCGGGATGGACGAGGAGGCGTACGACTGGTCCGCGGGCACCTGGCTGAACCCGCCCGAGCGGGCCGAGCCGGCCGGCGGCGGCCTGCTGGTCGAGCCGCGCGGCGGCAGCGACTTCTGGCGGCGCACCAGCTACGGCTTCGTGCACGACGACGGCTCGGCGCTGCTCGCGCCGTTCGGCGTGGACAGCGCCGTCGAGGTGTCGTTCCGGCTCGACTACTCGGTCCAGTTCGACCAGGCCGGCGTGCTGGTGCGGGTGGACGAGCGGCGGTGGACCAAGGCCGGGGTCGAGGTGAGCGACGGTTCGCCGCAGGTGGGTGCCGTGGTCACCGACGAGTTCTCCGACTGGTCGGTGGCGCCGGTGCCGGACTGGTCGGGCCGGGAGGTGACGGTCCGGGTGAGCCGGGCCGGCGACGCGCTCACCGTGCGGGCCCGGTGCGAGGACGAGCCGTGGCGGCTGGTCCGGGTCGCCCCGCTCGATCCGGCGGCGCAGGCCTCGGCCGGGCCGTACTGCTGCTCGCCCAGCCGGGGTGGCCTGGTGGTCCGCTTCACCGGCTGGCGGCGGGGTCCCGCGGACGCCGCGCTGCACCCGGAGGGCTGAGTCACAGGTGTGACGGCCACCGGTCCGGGTAACACCTTCGGATCTCCCGGCTCTCGCGTGGAAGGACCGCCATGGCCCTGGCCCAGGACGTCGACCCGAACCAGTTCACCGGGCTGACCGGCTGGGTGGCGAGCGTGATCGACTCGTTCGGCGCGGTCGGTGTGGCGCTGCTGGTGGCGCTGGAGAGCATCATCCCGCCGATCCCGAGCGAGATCGTGCTGGCGATGGCCGGCTACCTGTCCGCCGAGGGCCGGTTCAACGTGGTGCTGATCGTGGTCGCTGCGACTGTCGGCTCGCTGCTCGGCGCGCTGGTGCTCTACTGGCTCGGCGCGGCGCTCGGCGAGGAGCGGCTCAAGCGCTGGCTGGACCACATCCCGCTGGTCGACCTGGAGGATCTGGAGAAGGCCGACCGCTGGTTCGAGCGGCACGGCCGGTGGGCGGTGCTGATCGGCCGGGTGGTGCCGGTGGTGCGCAGCCTGGTCTCGATCCCGGCCGGCGCCAACCGGATGCCGCTGGGCGAGTTCATCCTGCTCACCACGCTCGGCAGCGGGGTGTGGAACGCCCTGATCGTCGGCGCCGGCTACGTCCTCGGGTCGCGGTGGGAGAACGTCGACAGGTACAGCCAGTGGTTCAACTACGCGATCTTCGCCGTCTTCGGTTTCATGATCGTGAGCTGGGCGGTGAAGAAGGTGCGCCGGCGGCGCGCCCGGCAGTCGGTGACCACCGGGCGCTGACCGCCGCGCGGGCTCAGAAGCCCGCTGTGATGCCGGTGAACTCCCAGGTGTTCTGCGCGATGCCGGAGCAGTTGGCGACCACGCCGCCGCCGGGGCAGGGCCGGTCCCGGTTGACCGACCAGAACGTGAACCGGGCCAGGCCGCGGGCCTTGGCCCAGTCGCGGATCTGCGTCCAGGTGGCCGGCGAGGTCAGTTCCTGCTGGTCGGAGAGGCCGTTCATGCCGGACAGGCCCATGTGCGCGTACGCGGTGGCGTCGGACCAGCCGAACGCGTTCTTCAGCGCGTTCTTCAGGCCCTCGGCCGCGTTCACGGTGCTCTGGTACATGTTCGCGCCGCCGCCGAAGTCGAACGGCATGATCGTGAACACGTCGATCCCGGCGCCCTTGGCCGCGGCCTGGTTGATCAGCCGGGTGCCGTAGTACGACGGCCCGGTGGTCGAGGTGCCGAACGTGATGATCGTCTTGATGCCCGGGTTGTTCTGCTTGACGATCTTCAGGGCGTCCAGGATGCGGTCCTGCACCACCTCGTTCTCGAACTCGTCGCTGTTCTCGATGTCGATGTCGATCGCCTTCAGCCCGTACGCGTTGATGACCTGCTGGTACGCGCCGGCCAGCGCGGCGGCGGTCGAGCAGTTCGGGCCGAGCTTGTTGCCGCTCCAGCCGCCGAAGGACGGGATGACGTCGCCGCCGGCCGCCTTGATCGCGGCGATGGTGGCGGCGTGCGTGCCCCCGGTCAGCGGGCCGTTGCCGTCCCAGGCCGGGGTGCAGCCGCCGCCGGAGAGCACGAACGCGATGGTGAACCACTTGATCCCGGTCGCACCCATCACGGTGGCGGGCGCGGGCGGGTCGCCCCAGCCCGGGTAGAGGTAGGGCGCCGCGGCCATCGCGCCACTGCCGCCACCGGTGCAGCCGCTGGTGGTCGCCGCGACGGCCGCCGACTTCGCCGACTCGCCGGTCCCGTTGTACGCGGCCACGGTGTAGCTGTGCCCGCTGCACGCGGCCAGCCCGGAGACGGTGGCCGAGGTGCCGGTGACGGTGGCCCTCACCGTGCTGCCCTCGTACACCCGGTAGCCGGTGACGGTGCCGGAGACCGCGTTCCAGGCGAGCGAGACCGACGACGCGGTGGTGCCGGTGACCCGCAGCCCGCCCGGCGTGGCCGGTGCGCCCGGGTTGCCGGGGTTGCCGCCGCCGGTGCAGGAGGCGCCGTTGACAGTGCAGTTCACCGGGTCGCCGGTGCCGCTGACGACGAAGCCGAAGCTGGTGCTGGCGCCCGGGGCGAGCGCGCCGTTCCAGGACTGGTTGACGGCGGTGACGTGCTGGCCGGAGGTGGTGAGGCGGGCGTCCCAGAACGAGCCGAGCGTGCTGCCGGACGGAAGGTCGAACTGGACGTTCCACGAGGAGATCGCGGCGGAGCTGTCGTTGGTGACGGTGAACCGTGCCTCGTACCCGCTGCTCCAGCTGGAGGTGCGGACGAAGGCGGCGGTGGCGGCGGAGGCGGGTGGTGCGGCGAGCAGGGCACCGGCGACCACGGCGGTGGTCAGCGCGGCGGCGAGCGTCGCCAGGCGGGGGCGGAGTCTCACGGCGTCCTCCAGGGGACGGGCGGGGTGGAGAGGGATTCACAACCGTCGACGTGCGCCTATTATTAGGAGTGTTAACTGTTTCTGTCCAGCACCGGTTCGGCGCGGCCCGGTACGTCCGGGCCGCGCCCCGGCCGCGCCTCAGCGGCGGAAGGTGAACCAGTTGACGTTGACGAAGTCCGACGGCTGGCCACTGCTGAACGTCAGGTAGACGGTGTGCCGCCCGGTCACCGCGCTGACGTTGCCCGGCACCGAGCGCCACGTCTGCCAGCCGCCGGTGTTGCCGACCGCGAAACTGCCGATCGGCGGCGCGGTCGGGCTGTCCACCCGGACCTCCACCAGCCCGCTCACCCCGGACGCCGCGCCGGACGCGACCCGGGCCACGAAGTCGCGCGGCGGCGTGGCGCCGAAGTCGACGTTGTCGTAGCGGGCCCAGTCGCCGTTGGCGAGCCAGCCGATGTCCTGCCCGCCCTCGGAACACGTCTCCACCTGCACGCCGTTCTGCGCGTTGAACGACTCGGCCTGGATCGTCGCGTACGCGTCCCGCACCCCGCCCGGCGGGGGCGTGGTCGGCGTGGGCGACGGGTTGCTCCCGCCACCCCGGGTGTAGACGGCCACGTAGTCGACGAGCATCGACCGGCCGGACACGGTCGAGGCGGTGGGCGTCGCCGAGCCGGCCACGCCGTCCGGGAAGCCGCCGCCCATCGCCACGTTGAGCAGCAGGAAGTAGCCGGCGTGGTTGGTCATCTGACTCCAGTACGGCTCACCGATCTGGTTCTGCCCGACGGTGTGGAAGAGCTGGCCGTCGACGTACCAGCGCAGCTGCTGCGGGCTCACCGAGGCGTCCCACTCGAACCGGTAGGTGTGGAACGCCGACTGGCAGGTGCTGCCCGGGCAGGCCCGGGACGCGCCGATGCCGTTGAACTCCCCGCACGGGCCGCCCGGCGCGACACCGCAGTGCAGCACGCCCCAGACCGAGTTGATCCCGTTGACGTTCTCCATCACGTCGAACTCGCCGATGCCCGGCCAGTTCTGGTAGTTGCCCCGGTACGGCGAGCCGAGCGCCCAGAACGCCGGCCAGTACCCGGACGCCGCCGCGCCTGTCACGTTCGGCATCTGGATCCGGCCCTCCAGGGCCAGCACGCCACCCGACGGCGCCTTGAAGTTCGAACGCACCGTCTCGATCCGGGCCGAGGTCCAGCGGCCGGCCGAGTCCCGCAGCGGCGTGATGCGCAGGTTGCCCGAGCCGTCGTGGGCCAGGTTGGCGGTGCTGGAGGTGTAGGTCTGGATCTCGCCGGTGCCCCAGTTGGCCGGGCCGCCCGGGTAGCTGGTGCCGGTGTCGATGATCCAGTTGGCGGACGAGGGCAGGGTGCCGGCGGAGCCGGTGAAGTCGTCGCTCCACACCAGGCTCCAGCCGGACGGCGTCGGGGGCACCGCCGCCTGGGCGGTCATCGAGACGCCCGCGAGGGCTGTGGTGAGCGCGAGGACGCCGGCGGCCAGGGCGAGCCGGCGGCGCGGTCGGGGCACGGTGGCGGAGGCGGCCGGAGCCGCCGGGATCGGGTTCATGCGGGGTGCCTCTCTGCGGGGACGGGACCGGGAGAGCGCTCTCTGAGAGCGATTTCTACGCGCCCGCCCCCGCACTTGTCAACGCTTGTCGATGGCCGCCGCCGGCTGCGGCCGCCGCAGCACCACCTGCTCCAGCGCCGTCCACGCCGTCGTGGTGACCAGATAGAGCACCGCCGCCAGCGGCACCACGAGCGCGACGAGCACGGTGCCGTACGGCAGCAGCGGCAGCAGCCGCCCGAGCACCGCCGCGCCCGGCCCCTCGGTCGGGGCACCGGCCACGGTGCCGGTGGCGGCCGCCGCCCGGCGCATCCGCCGCGAGGACCACCAGGCAAGCGCGAGCAGCACGGCCAGCAGCACCCCGAACACCAGCGGCACCGGGCCGGCCAGCCCGTCGCCGAGGTGCCACCCCAGCGGTACGCCGGCGAGCCGCTCCCCCAGCAACTCCGGCGCCCCGTCCCCGGTCGCGAACACGCGGTACATGACCAGGAAGAACGGCGCCTGCAACAGGGCCGGCAGGCAGCCCGCGACCGGGCTGGCCCCGGCGTTGCGGTAGAGCGCGAACACCTCACTCTGGAGGCGGGCCGGATCGTCGGCGTACCGACGCTGGAGTTCCCGTACCTCGGGGGCGAGCGCCGTGCGACGCCGCTCCCCGCGTACCTGGGCCACCGTCAGCGGCGAGATCAGGAGCCGGACGGCGACTGTGAACAGGACGATGGCGGCGGCCGTCGCGGCGCCGCCGGTGAGCGGGGCGAGCACGTCGGCGAGCCAGGTGACGACGGTGGCCGCGGCCGAGGCCGCGGAGTGCAGCGGTGCGAAGGCGAGCATGGGTGGACCCCTCGATGGCGATTCCGGGTGTCCCGGGCGGCGACGTGCCGCGCGGCGGGACGGATGACGACGGAATCGGCCGCGAAAGCCGGGGATGGAGGCCCGCCGACGCGGGCCGGGAGGTGGCTACGCGGCCGAGGGGTGCAGGCCGGGTGCGCGGGGGCGCGGACGTCCCGGCGCGTCCGGGTCGACCTGCCGGGGCACCCCGCGACGGCGGGCGCGGGCCCGTAGTGCGGCGGCGAACCGGGTGCCGGGCGGCGTGGGCAGCGCGCGGACCCGCAGCGCGAGCAGGGTGGCGAGCAGCAGCGCGGCGACCACCGCCGCACCGGCGAGCAGCCCGGCCGGCCGGTCGGCGAACAGGGCGAGGGCGTAGGCCCACGCCCCCGTCAGCACCGCCAGCATCCCCGCCACGGGACCACCCTAGCCCGCGTTGTCACGCCCTACCGGCCCATGCGCGAACGCATCCGGCCGACCCGAACGGGCGAACCGGCGCCGACACGCCCACCGGCACGTTTCCCGAAACGGACACGGTGGGTAACAGGCCCTCGACCACGCGGCACGGTGCCGTGAGCGGTCCGGAGAGACGGTGGTGACGATGAGTGGCTCAGTGGCGGAGCGGGAGCGGAGCGCCGAACCGGGCGGAACCGACCTGCTGACAGTCGGCGTCGAGGAGGAGTTCCTGCTCGCCGACCCGCACACCGGCACCGCCGTACCCGCCGTCGACCTGGTGATGGAGCAGGTGCCGGCCGAGCTGCGAGGTCAGGTGGAACGCGAGTTCCAGACCAGCCAGATCGAGATCGGCAGCCCGCCCGGGCTGGACCTGTCCTCGATCCGGCACTCGCTGTCGATGCTGCGGACCGAGCTGGCCGACGCGGCCGAGCGGGCGGGCGTACGGCTGCTGGCGATCGGCACCGGTCCGGTCGACGGTCCGGTGCCGCCGGTGGTGGACAAGCCGCGCTTCGACCGGATGATCGAGCGGTTCCGGCTGCTGGTGCCCGGTCCCGGCAACAACGGCATGCACGTGCACGTCGGCATCCCCGACCCGGACACCGGCGTGCAGGTACTCAACCACGTCCGGCCGTGGCTGCCGATCCTGCAGGCGGTCACCGCGAACTCCCCGTTCGCCCGGGGCGAGGACACCGGGTACGCGAGCTGGCGCTCGGTGGAGTGGGAACGCTGGCCGTCGGTCGCGCCCACGCCGTTCCTGGAGTCGCACGAGCACTACGAGCGGCTGATCCGGCAGCTCATCGCCAGCGGGGTGATGCTGGACGAGGGGATGCTCTACTGGTACGCCCGGCTCTCCGCCAAGTACCCCACCGTGGAGATCCGCATCGGCGACGTCTGCCCGTCCGTGGACGACGCGGTGCTGGTGGCGGCGCTGGTCCGCGCGCTCGTCGCCACCGCGCTCACCGAAATCGCCGCCGGCCGTCCGGCGGTCAACACCGACCACCACCTGCTGGTGGCTGCGCACTGGCGTGCGGCCCACGACGGGCTCGAGGGCGAGGGCGTCGACCTCACCGACGGTGAGCTGCGGCCGGCCTGGGAGCTGCTGGACCGGCTGGTCGACCGGCTGCGCCCGGAACTGGAACGGCACGGCGACCTGGACCGGGTGACCGATCTGCTCGGCGGGCTGCGCCGGCACGGCAGCGGCGCGGCGCGGCAGCGGGCGGTGTTCGCGCGTACCGGGAGCCTCGTCGACGTGGTCGCGGACGTGGCGCGGCAGACCCGTGGCTGAGCGGCCGCACGGCCGCGGCCCGGCGTGACAGGATGGGCGACGTGGCCGAGCGCATGATCGTCATCGGCGGCGACGCCGCCGGCATGTCGGCGGCGTCGCAGGCGCGGCGCCGCCGCGACCGGTCCGAGCTGGAGATCGTCGCGTTCGAGCGTGGGCACTTCACCTCCTACTCGGCCTGCGGTATCCCCTACTGGGTCAGCGGCGTGGTGCAGGAGCGGGACGAGTTGATCGCCCGCGATCCGAAGACCTTCCGCGACGAGTTCGGCATCGAGGTCCGCACCCGGCACGAGGTCACCGCCATCGACCTGGACCGCCGCGAGGTGGTCGCGCGGGACCTGGACGGCGGTGGCGAGGTCCGCGCCGGTTTCGACACCCTGGTGTACGCCACCGGCGCGTCCCCGGTGCAGCCGGACTGGGCGCGCGACGACGTGTCGGGCGTGTTCGGCGTGCAGACGCTGGACGACGGGGCGGCCCTGATCGACTGGCTCGAACGCGAGCCCCGGCCCCGGCACGCGGTGGTGGTCGGCGGCGGCTACGTCGGCGTCGAGATGGCCGAGGCGCTCGTGCAGCGCGGGCTGACGGTCCAGCTGGTGGAGCAGGCCGACCAGCCGATGTCCACTGTGGATCCGGACATGGGCGAGCTGGTGGCCGAGGCGATGCGGGCCACCGGGATCGGCGTCCGCACCGGCCTCGAGGTCACCGGCCTCCAGGAGCGCGACGGCCGGATCTCCGCGGTGGTCACCGACGAGGGGCCGATCCCGGCCGACGTCGTGGTGCTGGGCCTCGGGGTACGCCCCAACACCGCGCTCGCCGAGGCCGCCGGCCTGTCGATCGGTCCCTCCGGCGCGGTCCGTACCGACCGCCGCATGCGGGTGCCGGGCGTGTCCGGCGTCTGGGCGGCGGGCGACTGCGTGGAGTCCCTGCACCGGGTCAGCGGCATGCCCGTGCACATTCCGCTCGGCACGCACGCCAACAAGCAGGGCCGGGTCGCGGGCATCAACATCGGCGGCGGGTACGCCACCTTCCCCGGCGTCATCGGCACCGCCGTCACCAAGGTCTGCGAGCTGGAGGTGGGCCGTACCGGGCTGCGCGAGCGGGACGCGCGGGAGGCCGGCTTCGAGTTCGTCACCGTGCTGGCCCAGTCGACGAACCGGGCCGGCTACTACCCGGGCTCGCGGCCGATGACCGTCAAGCTGATCGCCGAGCGGCCCAGCGGGCGGCTGCTCGGGGCGCAGATCGTCGGTTGGTCCGAGGCGGCCAAGCGGATCGACGCGCTGGCCGTGGCGCTGTGGAACGGCATGACGGTGGACGAGATGACAGCGCTCGACCTGGGCTACGCGCCGCCGTACGCCCCGGTCTGGGATCCGATGCTGATCGCGGCCCGCAAGGCCGTCGACGCGCTCGCCGCCGGCGGCAGATGAGAAGTGTCGGTGGCCGGCGTTAGCGTGTGCGCGCCCTCGCGTTGCCGGTCCGGCACTTCCCCTCGGAGGTAACCCCCATGTCGCAGGAGACGACCTACCTCGAACTGTCCGAAGTGGACGGTGGAGCACACAAGTTCTACGAGGTGGTGGTCGACGACACCGCGATGACAGTGCGCTACGGGCGGATCGGCGACCAGGGCCAGGTGAAGACGAGCACCTACCCGGACAACACCCGCGCCCGCGCCGCCGCCGCGAAGAAGATCGGCGAGAAGGTCCGCAAGGGGTACGCCCCCGCGGTGCCCGGCGTACGCCAGAAGCGGACGGTGTCGCGCCGCCAGATCGTCAGCACCCGCTCGACCGCCCGCACCGCCCCGGTCCTGTGGCGGTACGCCTCGGGCGCGCCCGCCTTCGGCATCTTCGTCGACGACAGGCACTGCATGGTCGGCAACGAGCACGGCGTGATCACCACGCTCGACCACCACGCCCGGCTGGTCAACCAGGTCCGGCTCCCCGACGGGGTGAAGTGCATCGTCGCCGACGACGCCTGGGTCTACGCCGGTTGCGACGACGGCAACGTCTACGACCTGTCCGGCAAGGTGCCGCGCGCTGCGTACGCGATCGCGCCCGAGATCGACATCTACTGGCTGGACATCCACGACGGCGTGCTGGGCGTGTCCGACCGCGACGGCGGCATCTCGGCGATCGACCACGAGGACGAGTTCCTCTGGCGCCGGCCGGGGCGGGGCCGGTCGGCGTGGATGGTGCGTTGCGACGCCGACGCGCTCTACCACGGCCACTCGCAGGGGGTCACCGGCTACGACTGGCGCACCGGGCGCGAGCTGTGGCACACCGGCACCGGCGCGGTGCTGTTCGGCTGGCAGGAGCGGGACGCCGTCTTCGCCGGCACGGGCACCCGCGAGGTGGTGCGCCTGCGCAAGGACGGCCGGGCCGAGCAGGTCTACCGCTGCGACTCGGCGGTCTTCTCCTGCGCCACCGCCGAGGGCGGCCGGTACGTGTTCGCCGGCGACAGCGCCTCCTCGATCTACTGCTTCGACCAGGCCGGCAACCGGCTGTGGAAGCTCGGCACCGGCTGCGGCTCGGCGTACTCGATGCAGTACCACGACAACCGGCTCTACGTGGTCACCACGAGCGGCTACCTGGCCTGCATCGACGCGAGCGAGGCGGCGATCCGGGCGGCCGAGGCGGGCAGCGTGCCCGAAGTCGTCGACGTCAAGGCGCCGGCCCGGATGCCCGAGACGGCCGCCTGGACCTCGGTCGAGGTGACCACCGACGATCGCGACGGCGTGCTGGTGCAGTGCGTCGAGCAGGGCGGCCGGCTGCGCGTCCACGTCCTCGCCGACGGCTACCGGCGCGACTGGTCGGTGCAGTTCCCCAAGGGCATCCGCGAGCCGGGCGCGCGCTACCTGGTCACCGAGGTCCGCGAGTCCGGCCGGGGCGGCTTCTACCGCGCGTACGGGGACATCCGCCGGCTGCGCTGACGAGACACCGGCCGGGCCGGGCCTGCGGATCGTCGTCGCACCGGTCAGGATGTCCCGATGCGGTGCGACATTCCCGAAGGGCTGCGCTGGGTCGAGCGGACCGAGGCCGGCCGGGCGTGGCTCGCGGAGCTGCCCGGCCGGCTGGCCCACTGCGTCGCGCGGTGGGAGCTGACACCGGGTCCACCGTTCGCGTACGCGTTCGCCTCGCTGGCGCTGCCCGCGACGCTTCCGGACGGCACCCGTGCGGTGCTGAAGCTCCAGTACCCGGACGACGACAGCGTCCACGAGGCCACCGCGCTGGCGCACTGGGACGGGCGGGGCGCGATCCGGCTGCTCGCCCACGACGCCGACCGGCGCGCGCTGCTCGTCGAGCGGTGCGACCCCGGTACGCCGCTGCACTCGCTGGCGGCCAACGCGGCGCTCGACGTCGCGATCGGCCTGCTACCGGGGCTCGCGGTGCCGGCCGGTGCGCCGTTCACGCCGCTGGCCGAGGAGGCGGCCGGCTGGGCGGAGCGGATGCCTGGTAACTGGCGACGGGCCGGCCGCCCGTACGAGCGGCGCCTGCTCGACGCCGCGCTCGGGCTCCTCACCGACCTGGTGCCGAGCCAGGGCGAGCAGGTGCTCGTGAACCAGGACCTGCACGCCGGCAACATCCTGGCCGCCGGGCGCGAGCCGTGGCTGGTGATCGACCCGAAGCCGCTGGTCGGCGAGCGGGAGTTCGCGGTGGTGCCGCTCGTGCGCGGCGCGGAGCTGGGCCACTCCCCGGCGGCGGTGCGGCACCGGCTCGACCGGCTCAGCACCGAGCTGGGCCTGGACCGGGAACGGGTACGCGGCTGGGCGATCGGGCAGACGGTGGCCTGGAGCATCGGCGGCGACCAGGTCTTCCCCGGCAACGTCGAGGCGGCCCGCTGGCTGCTCGACGAGATGTGACTCAGCCCGCCTGGCAGGTCGGGCACCAGTAGAGGTTGCGCCCCGCGAGCACGCCCCGGCCGACCGCCGTGCCGCAGACGTGGCAGGGCGCGCCGGGGCGGCGGTAGACGTACACCTCGCCGCCGTGCCGGTCCACGCGCGGCGCGCGGCCGGTCACCTCCGGCAGGTCGGCGTCGCGCACGGTGTCGATCCGGCCCCGCTCGACCGCGCGGGTCATCAGCGTCACCAGGTCCGCCCAGAGTTCGGCCCAGCCGGCCGGCGTCAGCTCCCGCCCCGGCAGCAGCGGTGGCAGGCCGGCCCGGAACAGCGCCTCGGTCACGAAGATCAGGCCGGTGCCGGCCACCACCGACTGGTCGAGCAGCAGCGCGGCCAGCGGGGTGGGGCTGCGGCGGATCCGCGCGTACGCCCGGTCCGGGTCGGCGTCGGCGCGCAGCGGGTCCGGCCCGAGCCGGTCCCGCAGCGCCCCCACCTCGGGCGGGGTCAGCAGCTCGCAGGCGGTCGGGCCGCGCAGTTCCAGCCAGTGCCGGTCGCTGTGCAGCCGCAGCCGCACCTGCCCGACCGGGGCCGGCGGCTCCCCCGGCCCGTCGGCGAACTTGCCGTACAGGCCGAGGTGTACGTGCAACGTCAGCTCGCCCGCGTAGTGGTGCAGCAGGTGCTTGCCGTACGCCTCGGTGCCGTCCAGGACGGTGCCGCTCAGGCGGGCCGCGCCCTCGGCGAAGCGCCCCTGCGGGCTGTCGGCGTGCACCTTGTCGCCCGCGAACAGCTCGGCGTGCCGGGCGGCGAGGCGGTGGATGGAGTGTCCCTCTGGCACGACCGCCAAGCGTAGTCAGCAGAGCGCGCCACCGGCGACTGCGGGCCGTGGGACGACGTTGAATCGATGTTCGTCGACTGAAAGACTGGCGGCCGTAGTGCTCGGGAGCCAGCGCGAGCCGCTCGATCTCGCCGGAGGGACAAGCGCGGGGTGATGCGCCACCCCGGTGCCGGGCAGTCCTCTCCGGCACTCCGCCGTGCCGCCGCGGCGGCGACATCGCGGTCCACCACCACTCCGGCGCCGACCGCCCCCCGGCGCCCCCAGCTCGGGAGAGACAGATGCTCCGTACGCTCGGCGCGGCACTGGCCGCCGCCCTCGCCCTGACCGGCCTGGCCGCCTCGGCCGGTGCCGACCGGTCGCCCGCCACCACCACGATGACGCCCGCCACCGCGGCGACGCCCACCCCGACACCCACGTTCGCGTGCCCCCCGGCGCTGCCGGTCACCGGCCAGGTGACGGGCGCCACCACCACCAGCGTCACCATCACCTACTGGATGGTGCTCAGCCCGCCCTGCGGCTACGACCCGCCGCTCCTCGTCAGCCTCTTCACCAGCCGCGAGGACGCCACCGGGTGGCGCGACCCGGTGGCCGAGGCCGTCACCGGGCCGCAACGATCCGGGACGGTGACCATCGGCGGCCTGACCCCGGGCACCGAGTACTGGTTCCGGTTCGGCGACACCAAGGGCACGCGGGATCCGTACGTGATCGGCGGACCGGCACGCACGCTGTCGCTCTGCTCCGCGACGGCCACGATCGACAGCAGGTGGGGCGGCGGCTTCGTCGCCACCGTGACAGTGCGCAACGACGGCACCGAGCCGGTCCCGGGCTGGCTCGTCTCGTGGCGGTGGTCCGGTGACGAGCGCATCCAGTCGGTCTGGGGCGGCGTGGCCGAGGGCGCCGGCCAGGACGTCGCGGTCCGCAACGCCTCCTGGAACGGGTCGCTGGCGCCGGGCGCTTCGACGACGTTCGGCCTGCTCGTGGCGGCAAGCGCGACGCCCGCCGCCATCACGCCGGTCTGCGGGCGGTGACCGGCATGCGATGGACGGCGCGGCACGACCGGACGCCAGGAGGTGGCCGCCTCCTGGCGGCGGCGCTGGCGCTCGCGGTGGCGCTGGCGGCACCCGTGGTGGGACCGGCAGCGGGCGCGCTCGCGGCGCCGGTGACGGTCACCAACGGCACCCAGTTCACCGACACCAACGGCGCCGTGGTGCACGCCCACGGCGGCGGCGTGCTCAAGGTCGGCGACTACTACTACTGGTTCGGCGAGAACCGCAACCCGGACAACACGTTCCGGGCGGTGTCGGTCTACCGCTCCACTGATCTGCGCACCTGGGAGTTCCGCAACAACGTGCTCACCCAGTCGTCGGCCGCCGAGCTGCGGGTCGCCAACATCGAGCGGCCGAAGGTCGTCTACAACGCCGGCACCGGCCGGTTCGTGATGTGGATGCACAAGGAGAACGGGTCGGACTACAACGAGGCGCGGGCCGCCGTCGCCTCGTCGGCCACTGTGGACGGCGACTACACCTACCACGGCAGCTTCCGCCCGCTCGGACAGCACATGTCCCGCGACATCACGCTCTACAACGACAACGGCACCGCGTACATGATCTCGGCCGCCGACGACAACTACGACCTGCACATCTACCGGCTCACCTCGGACTACCTGAACGTCGCCGCTCTGGTGGGCAACTTCTGGGACGGTGCGCACCGCGAGGCGCCGGCGATGTTCAAGCGGGGCGGCACCTACTTCCTGCTGACCTCGGGGGCCACGGGCTGGAGCCCGAACCAGGCCCGGTACGCCACCGCGCCGAGCATCTCGGGACCGTGGAGCGGCTGGACCGACGTGGGCAGCGGCACCACGTTCAACTCCCAGCCCGCCTTCGTGCTGCCGGTCCAGGGCACGTCCGGCACCAGCTACCTCTACCTGGGTGACCGGTGGGCGGGCGCCTGGGGCGGCCCGGCCAACGACTCCCAGTACGTGTGGCTGCCGATCAGCTTCCCGACCGCCACCAGCATGAGCCTGACCTGGTACCCGTCCGTCACCGTCGACACGGCGGCGGGCACGGTCACCGGCAACTCGCCCGCGTACTACCGCGTCACCGCCCGGCACAGCGGCCGGGTGCTCGACGTGATCAACGGCTCCACGGCGAACAACGCCGAGGTCAAGCAGTGGGGGTGGAACGGCGGCGGAAACCAGAGGTGGGAGTTCCAGGACGCCGGCGGCGGCTGGTTCCGCCTCGTCAACGCCGCGAGCGGCAAGTGCCTCGACGTCGCGAACGCGTCCACCGCCGACGGCGCCAACATCATCCAGTACACCTGCGGCAGCGGCGCCAACCAGCAGTGGCAGTGGGCCGCGCTCGGCGACTGGTTCCAGCTGCGGGCCCGGCACAGCGGGAAGTGCCTGGACGTGGTGAACGCCGGCACCGGCGACGGCGCGGACGTCCAGCAGTACACCTGCGGTGCGGGCACCAACCAGCAGTGGTCACGCACCGTGTCCTGACCGGCGGCGATCTCCGCACGCTCCGATGCCGACCGCCGGAGCGTGCGGAGCGGGCCACGGGTGTCGATTTCGGCACACCTGGGTACTTCCTGCATGTCATGCGCGGCCTCCGCGCCTGGATCAGGAGGTGCCATCGTGAAGATCTTGTCCCGCCGGAACTCTTCGGCGACCAGTACCGATACCAACGGCGACGGCGTGGTCGACGAGCGCGACCGGACCGCCGAGCAGCCGGCCGACCGCCCCGTGGTCACCGACCGCGACGAGGAGCGGACCACGTACCGCAGCGCGGCTGCCGCGACCGACGACGAGCGCGCCCGGGACGCGGCGGCCGGCCGGGACGCGCGCGACCTCGACGCGACCACGACCACCGACGGCCGGAGGACGGCCGCGGCGACCGACGCCCCGAACACGGCGGCCGACGACGAGCGGGACGCGGAGGCGCGGCGACGGGCGGCGGACCGGGCTGCGGCGGCGCGTGCGGTCACCGGCCGCCGGGCCGACACCGACACGCGGACCGCTCCGGTGACCGACGCCCGGACGGTCGGCGCGACGCCCGCCGCCGAGCGCACCGCCGACCTGGACCGCGACGGCCGTCCGGACCACACCGACCTGGACCGGGACGGCCGTACCGACCTCGACCGGGACGGCCGGCCCGACGGTACGGACGCCGACCGCGACGGCCGGGTGGACCGGCCGGAGCCGTACACCACCAAGCGTCCCCGGGCCAGCCTGCTCGCCACGCTCGGCCTGATCGTCTCCGTGGTCGGGGCGCTGTTCGTGCTCTCCGGCACGCTCGCCGGGTACGGCATCGGCGTCGGTGCGGTCGGTGCCGTGCTGGCGGTGCTGGGCCTGATCGCCACCCGTCGTCGGCACGTGGCGGGCAAGACCGACGCGCTGATCGGCGTCACGGTCGGCCTGGCCGCCGTGGTGCTCGGCATCGTGGCGATGACCGGCCAGTTCGACTGGCCGACCACCGACGGCGACTGGGTGGGCCGCTTCCGCGAGTGGCTCGACTCACAGTTTGGCAACTGGTTCTGACGGGCACTGTCCCGATCGCCGACGCAGGGCGTCGGCAGCCTGATCAGCTCCGGTGGTTCACCGGCCGGGCAACACCTCTTTCGGGGGCGGCGGTTCGCCGCCCCCGAAGTGTGTCCGGCGTCGACGCAATGATCGCTCGCAGCTGACCGATTCAACGCAACGATTCGCTGCTCAACGCAACTTCTCGCGGTGGATGTCGTCTACCCGGGCCGCATAACGTTGGACCACGGCGCCAGCCCGTGGGCCGACCGTGGCCGGGCGCGCCCGACACTGGGAGCACGACATGACGATGGACGCCATCCGCCAGCGCTTTTTGATGTGCCGGCCGACGTACTTCGCCGTCGACTACGCGATCAACCCGTGGATGGACCCCACCGCCCCGGTCGACGCCGACCTGGCGATCCGGCAGTGGGAGCAGCTTCGGCGCACGTACCTGGACCTGGGCCACGAGGTCGACCTGATCGAGCCGGTCGCCGGCCTGCCGGACATGGTCTTCGCCGCGAACGGCGGCACCGTGATCGACGGCAGGGCCATGGCGGTGCAGTTCCGCGACCCGCAGCGCGCCGACGAGGCGCCCGCGTACCGGGCCTGGTTCGAGGGCGCCGGCTTCGAGATGTACGACCCGAAGCACGTGAACGAGGGCGAGGGCGACGTCCTGCTGGCCGGCGACCACCTGCTCGCCGGCACCGGGTTCCGCACCGCGCACGCGTCGCACGCGCAGCTCCAGGAGATCTTCGGCTACCCGGTGATCACCATGCAGCTGGTGGACCCCCGCTTCTACCACCTGGACACCGCGCTGACGGTGCTCGACGAGCGCACCGTGGCGTACCTGCCGGAGGCGTTCTCCCCCGGCAGCCGGGCGGTGCTGCGCCGGCTGTTCCCGGACGCGATCCACGCCACCATGGCCGACGCCGAGGTGCTGGGCCTGAACGCGGTGAGCGACGGGCGGCACGTGGTGCTGCCCGCGCAGGCCACCGACCTGGCCGCGAAGCTGCGCGACCGGGGCTACGAGACCATCGGGATCGACCTGTCCGAGCTGCGCAAGGCCGGCGGCGGACCGAAGTGCTGCACGTTGCGACTCCGTCAGGGAAAGGCGAGCAAGTGATCATCGACGACATGCTGCGGACTCCGTCCGCGGTCCGGGACGCGGAGCGTCACACGGCGCACAACTACCACCCGCTGCCCGTGGTGATCTCGTCGGCCGAGGGCGCCTGGCTGACCGACGTGGACGGCCGCCGCTACCTGGACTGCCTGGCGGGATACTCGGCGCTGAACTTCGGCCACCGGCACCCAAAGCTGATCGAGGCCGCGCACGCGCAGCTCGACCGGCTCACGCTGACCAGCCGCGCGTTCGTCCACGACCAGTTCGCCGACTTCTGCCGCGAGCTGGCCGCGCTCTGCGGCAAGGACCTGGTGCTGCCGATGAACACCGGCGCCGAGGCGGTGGAGACCGGCATCAAGGTCGCCCGCAAGTGGGGTTACCAGGTCAAGGGCGTCACGCCGGGCCAGGCCAACATCGTGGTGGCGGAGGGCAACTTCCACGGCCGTACGACCACCATCGTCAGCTTCTCCACCGACGAGGACGCGCGCGCCGACTTCGGGCCGTACACCCCGGGTTTCACTGTGGTCCCCTACGGCGACCTGGCCGCGCTGACCGAGGCGATCGACGAGAACACGGTGGCCGCGCTGCTGGAACCGATCCAGGGTGAGCAGGGCGTCGTGGTGCCGCCGGAGGGCTACCTGCCGGGTGTGCGCCGCGTCTGCACCGAGCGCAACGTGCTTTTCGTCGCCGACGAGATCCAGTCGGGCCTGGGGCGTACCGGCGCGACGTTCGCGTGCGAGCACGAGGGCGTCGAGCCGGACATGTACCTGCTGGGCAAGGCGCTCGGCGGCGGCATCGTGCCGGTGTCGGCGGTGGCCGCGAACCGCGACGTGCTGGGTGTGCTCCAGCCGGGCCAGCACGGCTCGACGTTCGGCGGCAACCCGCTGGCCTGCGCGGTCGCGACCGAGGTGGTCCGGCTGCTCGCCACCGGCGAGTTCCAGCGCCGCTCGGCCGAGCTGGGCGAGCGGCTGCACGCCGGGCTGCGCGGCCTGATCGGCAAGGGCCTGGTGGCGGTACGCGGTCGCGGACTGTGGGCCGGGCTGGACATCGACCCGGCGCTGATGACCGGCCGGCAGGCGTGCGAGCTGCTGATGGAGCGGGGTGTGCTGGCGAAGGACACCCACGGCTCGACCATCCGGCTCGCCCCGCCGCTGGTGATCACCGAAGAGGAGATCGACCACGCGGTGGCGCAGCTCGCCGCCGTCCTGGCCGGCTGAGGCCGTACGCGACGAGGCTCACTCCGTACGCGAGAAGGCGCCGGGACCGCGACGGTCCCGGCGCCTTCGCACGTGCCCGTCACTGACGCGGCAGCCGCATCGCCATGGTCGGCGCCTCGGCCATCACCGAGTTCGGGGTGTACTTCGCGTCGCTGCTCATGTCGTCGGCGCGGCCCACCTGCACGCCCGGGTACAGCTCGATCAGGTCGCCCTCGGCGAGCACCCGGGACTGCTGCGGCGCCAGCGCGAGCCGCTCGTGCTCCGCCATCGAGCCACCGGGGCGTACGCCGGAGCCGTTGGTGCTGGTGTCGGTGACCACCACCTCGCCCACCCGCAACTCCAGCCGGATGTGGCTGCGGCTGATCCAGCGCCGGGCCTCGTCGTTGAGCCACTGGCCGAGCGTCACCCCGCCCGGCCCGTCCGGTGCCCGGCCGACCGCCACCGGCTCGGTCTCGGTGAGCGCGAACCTCTTGCGGACCAGACCGCCGATGCGCACGGCGAGCACAGCGGTACGCGGGCGCGGGCCGGCGTCGGAGAGCCGCGCGCCGTGCCGGGGGCAGGTCGGCGCGCCGGTACGCAGGGTGGGCGGCGGCTGCTCGGCCGGCACCCGGTCCACGGCGGCCAGGTCGGCGAAGGCGCCACCGCCCCCGCCGCCGCCGAACAGCGCGCAGCCCGGCTCGGGGCACCGCCACTTCCGGGAGAGCACCTTGACCCCGGCCGGCGATCGGCTGCCGGTGGCCGGGTCCTGGCCGCCGCCGACGTGCGCGATGAAGACCGGCCCGCCGGCGCCGGGCACCGGGGCGAGCACCCGGCCCGCCTGCCCGATCCACGGGTACCGCCCGACGAGCCCGTCCAGCCGCGCCCGGGTGAGCACCGGCAGGCCGAGCAGGTCGGCCACCTCCAGCATCCGGTCACCGGGCTGGTCGAGCACCTCCACCAGGCCGTCGTCGGCCCACCGGCGCACCACCATCCGCTCGTTGGAGGTCAGGTCGGCGTCGGACAGCAGCGCCCGGTGCACGATCGCGTAGACCGGGACGCTGTCCTCGCCGATCTGCCGGGACAGCGCGTCGATCACCATGCCGAGCCGCAGCAGGCTGGCCGGACGGCCGCCGTCCAGGTTCTGCCAGCGGATGACCTCGGCCAGGTCGACCACTGCCCGGGCCAGCGACGGGTCGGTGCAGACCCGACCCTCGATGGCGTCGAGCACCTTGCTGATCTCGAATCTCATGCCGCAGCTCCGCACGATGTCGTCCCGTGACGCGGCCGGGGCCGGTCGGCCCGCCGCGCCGCGCGCCACCACCGTGACGCGCCCTCCACCAAGCGACGACCCTACCGGCCACCCCCGCCGGCAGCCTCGCGGCGCACTCCCGAAAAGGGGCGCACGCCACCCGGCGGGCGCCGTTACATTGATCGTCCGGCCCCGGTGGGGGCCCTTTTTGCGGAGGAACATCACTGATGACGAAACGACGGCTGGCGACCACGGGGGTCGCGCTCGTCGCGGTGCTCGGCCTCGGTCTGACCGGGTGCGGCGACCGGACCGGAGCGGACGCGCCAGCCGAACGGGCCGCCGCGCCGGGCTCCGCGAGCCCGGCGACGACGCCGCGTGACGAACTGACCGCCGCCATCGAGAAGCTCAACGAGCAGACGCTGCGGGTCAAGCTGGACTCGGCCATGCTCAGCGCGCACGGTGTGACCGATCCGCGGGCCCGCACCATGCAGACCACCCTGACGATGGCCGCGTTCGGTGAGGTGCGCATGCTGGTCATCGGCGCCGACACCTGGGTCAAGTTCGACGGCGAGCTGGGCGAGCAGTTCGGCGGTTCCCGGAAGTGGCTGCGCATGGACACCGGCAACGGCGTGATGCCGGTGGACGACCCGGGCGGGGTGAAGAAGCTGCTCGCGGCAGTGGTCGACGTCCGCCGCTCAGGTGACCGCTCGTACGCCGGGACGCTCGACTACACGCGCAGCGGCGCCAACGGGAAGGCCCTCGCGGCGGCGGGCGACAAGGCGAAGGCCCTGCCGTTCACCGCGACGGTGGACGAACAGGGGCGCCTCAGCACTTTCACGATGGACATGACGCCCATCGACGCGTCGCTCGGCCAGATGTCGGTCACCTACTCCGAGTTCGGCACGCCGGTGCGGTTGAGCCCGCCCGCGGCCGGTGCGGCGGAGGAGGCGCCGGCGGAGATCGCCGCGGCCTTCTCGGGCACCCGGTCCTGACCTGACGCCGGGCGGAGGCGCCCCCACTCGCCCCCGCCCGGCTCGTGCCGCTCAGGCCGTGCGCAGCGGCCGGCCCACGTCGTGCAGGTGCGCCAGCGCCTGCCGGTACGACTCGAACAGCCCGGTCTCGGCGTACGGGACGCCCTGCTCGGCGCAGTACGCCATGACCAGCGGCCGGGCGCGGCGCAGGTTGCCGCGCGGCATGTTCGGGAACAGGTGGTGCTCGATCTGGTAGTTGAGCCCGCCCAGCGCCAGGTCGACGAACCGGCCGCCGCGGACGTTGCGCGAGGTCAGCACCTGCTTGCGCAGGTAGTCCAGCTCGTCGTCGGCGGTGGGCATCGGCATGCCCTTGTGGTTCGGGGCGAACGAGCAGCCCATGTAGAGCCCCCAGAGTCCCTGGTGCACGGCGACGAACAGCAGCGCCTTGGCCGGGGACATGACCGCGAACAGCAGACCGAGGTAACCGGCGGCGTGCGCGGCGAGCAGCAGCGCCTCCACGGCCCGGTGCCGCATCGGCACCCGCCACCGGCCGTCCGGCTCCCGGCCGACCAGCGCCTGCACGCTCGCCACGTGCAGCGCCAGCCCTTCCAGCAGGAGCAGCGGGAAGAACAGCCACGCCTGGCGCCGGGCCATCCACCGGCTCAGGCCGCGCGTCGCCGTCGCCTGCTCGTACGTCCAGACCAGCGCGCCCGCGCCGACGTCCGGGTCCTCGTCGGTGTGGTTCGGGTTGGCGTGGTGCCGGTTGTGCTTGTCCACCCACCAGCCGTAGCTGAGCCCGACCGCCAGGTTGCCGGCGACCAGTCCGGCCGCCTCGCTCGGCCCGCGCCGACGGAACATCTGCCGGTGCCCGGCGTCGTGGCCGAGGAACGCCACCTGCGTGGTCGCCACCGCCATCACCACCGCCAGCGGCACCTGCCACCACGAGTCACCGACGAGCGCCACCACTACCCAGCCGGCCACGAACGCGCCGAGCGTGAGCGCGATCCGCAGCGCGTACCGGCCGGGCCGCCGCTCGAGCAGTCCCGCCTCGGCGATCCGGCGGGACAACCGCGCGTAGTCGCTGCCCCGCCGTGCCGCGGGTTCCGTCGACGTGGAAGAAGTCATGTCGCCCCCGATGCCGCGAGCCACGCTCTCGTACGCGACTCTCCGTCACCAATTCTGGCGACAGTCGTCGCCCTAGGTAATCCCGCAGGCCCCCGGCTGCGGGGTGGTGCTGTCCCTACCTCTCCAGGCCGGAGCGACGCAAACATCCTCATCACACCGCAGCGGACGCTCGCGCCAGTGGGCGCACCCCATCTGACCAGCTAATATGTACGTAAAGACGAGGGTCATTCATCCGAACGGACAGGGTGTCGGCCACACGGTATCGACAGACGGGAGACAGCGCGATGCGTGGATTGACGGACAAGGTGGTGTTGGTGACGGGTGGCGGCTTCAGCCCGGACCAGGTCGGCTCCGGACTCGGCATGTCCATGTGCGTCGAGCTGGCCGCCGAGGGCGCGAAGGTCGTCGTGTCCGACCTCTCCCTGGAGCGCGCCGAGGCGACCGTCACGCGCGTCAAGGAAGCCGGCGGCGACGCGGTCGCGGTGGCGGCCGACGTCACCGACGAGGACTCGGTACGCGCCATGGTGAGTGCCGCCCTCGACGCGTACGGCCGCATCGACGTGCTGGTGAACAACGCGGGCGTGTTCGGCGCGTACGTGCCGCTGCTGGAGATCGAGAACAGCCAGTGGGACCGCGTCATGGAGGTCGACCTGAAGGGCGTCTTCCTCGCGACCAAGGCCACGCTGCCGCACATGCTGGAGCGCGGCAAGGGTGTCGTGATCAACGTGTCGTCGGCGTCCGGCGTGGTCGCCAGCGAGGTCGGCGCGGAGTACACCACCGCCAAGCACGGCGTCATCGGGCTCACCAAGCAGATCGCCTACGACTACGGCCACCAGGGCATCCGCGCGGTCGGCATCGGCCCCGGCGTGATCAAGACCGCCGCCTTCGAGGGCGCGGAGATCACCAGCGACTTCCCGTTCTACGACCTGACCATGCAGGCGCCCGCCGGCCGGTACGGCGAGCCGCACGAGATCGCCCGCGCGGTCTGCTTCCTCGCCAGCGACGACGCGTCCTTCATCCACGGCCACACCATCCCGGTCGACGGTGGTTCGCCGATCAGGTGAGGCGCACCGGTTCATCCGGGCCGGGAATCCAACAACCTTCGATTCCCTGCGGGCAATAATTGCCGTCGATCAATTTTGGCGCGGCGAAGCCCTCTCACCACTGTGGGTGAGAGGGCTTCGCCGCGTGGGTCAGCCGAGCCGGGCGACGGCGTCGCGCAGCCGGACCAGGTCGCGCCGGCGCCGCTCGTAGGTGGCGGCCAGCCCGATCAGCAGCAGCCCGCCGAGGGCCAGGAAGATCCAGCGGGGCAGCAGGTCCCAGCCTCGGCCCAGCTCGTGCAGCGCCAGTGGCACCAGCGTGGCCGCGCCCAGCACCACCGGCGCCTGCCAGCGCCGGGCCGACCCGGCGAACACCACTGCCACTGCCGCCGCGCCGAGCGCCAGCCGCCGCCACGGCTGCGGCTCACCGAGGACCAGCACCGACACGAGGCTCGGCAGCAACGCCGCGCCGAGCCCGGGGCCGAGCGCCAGCCAGCTGGTCAGCCCGGGCCGGCGCCGCAGCGCCAGCACCCCGGCGCCCAGGGCGAGCGCCGCCGCCGGCAGCGTGTACGCCTCCAGCACGACCACCCCGCGCGCTGCGAGCACCAGCCAGCCGCCGATCAGCTCGCTGCCCGCCGCGACCGCGGCCAGCACCCGGCGCCCGTCCGGCGACTCGCCCCGGCGCAGCACCCGGACCGCGACGGCCACGCCCCACAGCACGCAGACCGCCGCCGCGTGCCGCAACGAGCCGCCCGCGAGCAGCAGCGCGAGCAGCGCCACGGCCTGCGCCGCAGCCTCCAGCGCCCACGCGCCGGCCCGCCCTGCGCCGACGCCGCCCGGGCCGCCCGATCGGACCACGCGCAGCAGTGGCGCCGCGTGCAGCGTCACGGCCGCGACGGCGAGGACCGCGAAGGCTCCGGTACGCAGCGGCTGCCCGGCCGTGAGCGACGCGACGACAGCGAACCCGGTGGCCGCCGCGACGGCGCCCAGCCACCCCACGATCCGGACCACCGCCGGCCGTCCGGCCACCCCGGTCACCGCACCGGCCACCACCAGCACACCGAGCGCGGCGAGCGTCCCGGCGCGGGTGGCGAGCAGGCCGCCGAACCCGGGAACGGCCAGCACCACGCCCAGCGGCACGAGCACCGCCCGGTGCGCACCGGTGAGCGCGGCGGCCAGCAGCGCGGCCAGCCCGATCCCGAACGCCGTCGCCGGCACCACCGGCCAGGGCGCGCCGGCCGCCTCCGCCAGCACGGGCAGCGCCACCGCGCCGAACGGCGACGCGGCGAGCCACCACGCGACGCGGCGATCCGTCGCGGCGTACGCCCCGGCGGCGGCACCCAGGAGCAGCAGCACCAGCCCGGCGCGGGCGGTCCCGGCAGACGCCGTCGCGGCGGCGGGCACCCCGGACCCGGGCCGCACCGGCAGGTTCGCGAGCACCAGCAGCACGGTCCGCGCGCCGGCCAGCAGAGCCAGCCCGGCAAGCGCGGCACCCACCGCACGCGGGGCGACCGCCGGCCGGGAGCCGCCCCCGGCGGCGAGCGCCAGCAGGACCCCCGCCGCGGCGTACGGCGCCACCGGTTCCCCGCCCGGCGCGACGAGCGGCACGAGGCCGACCCCGGCGAGCGCCACGGCGAGCCCCGTCGAGGCGTACCCGCTCAGATCGGTCCACAGGCGACGGACCCCGAGCACGACGACGACCGGCACCACGACGGCGGCGGTGGCGCCCCGCAGTTGCCACCAGAGTGGCGCGCCCAGGCCGAGCAGCGCGACGGCCACCGCCGCCGGTACGGCGACCAGCGCCACCGCGAGGGCGACACCGCCCACAACCGGCTGCGCGTCCAGCCCGCGCCGGCCCAGCCCGGCCGCCGTCACGCCGAGCAGCGTCGTCACGGCGAGCACCGCCACCGCCCCGGCGGGCGCGGCGAAGCCGACCAGCAGCGCGTGCCCGAGCAGCACCGCACCGGCCGAGGCGGCGACCGGGACGGCCACCCGGCCCGGGCGCGGCCGGGCCACCGCCGCCAGCAGCAGCGCGGTGGCCGTCGCGAGGTCCACGACCAGCACCAGCGGCCACGGCGTCGCCGTCACGGCCGGCGCGGCGAGGGCAACCAGCCCGGCGGCGGCCACGCCGACGATCGGCCGGACGGCCCGGGGCGTCAGCAGCGCGACCGCCCCGGCGGTCAGCAGCAGGGCCACCGGAAGCTGCCAGCCCCAGGACGGGACCGGCACGTCCCGACCGCCCTGCCAGGCCGGGAAGCCGGCACTCGCGGTGGCCGCGCCGACCAGGCCGGTGAGCACGACCGCGACCTGGCCCAGCGCGGCGGCCACCGCGAGCGCGCCCACGAGCGGGCCGGTCCGGACCGACGCCGGCAGCACCCGGGCCGCACCGGCGAGCGCCGCCACCACCAGGCCGGCGGCGAGCAGCAGCAGACCGGCACGCAGCTCGCCGACCGGCCGGACCAGCGCGACCGCGAGCACCGGCACCAGCAGCCCGGTGGTCGTCGCGCGACAGAGGCGGCCACCGGCGGCGAGCGCGCCGGCGACCAGGGCCAGCGCCACCACCAGCAGCGGGCCGCCGGCCAGCAGCGGGGTACCCGCCGCGCGGCCGAGCGCCAGCGGCACCAGCGCGCAGCCGGCCGCCAGGACCAGCGCCACGCCGTGCCCGGTCCAGCCCAGCACCCGCCCGGCCACCAGCGCCGCGCGCGTGCCGGAGGTACGGCGGCGCAACGCGACCACCACCGCGAGATCGCCGAGCGCCACGGCGGTCAGCACCAGCGCCCAGCCGGCAGCAGTCGGCCGGAACGCCGCAGCGGCCAGCGGCAGCACCGGCTGCGCGAGCAGCCACGCCGCGAACCAGGGTGCGGTGAGGCGGCTGACCAGGGCGTACCCGGCCGCAACCGCCGCACCGATCGCCGTCACCAGCGCCGCGTACCGGCTGCCGGGCAGGCCGGTCACCCCGAACAGGTCCACCGACCAGGCGGCGTACCCGTCGAGGACCACCAGGAGCAGCGCCACCGAGGCGAGCGTCTCGGCGGTGCCGCGCAGCCCGCGAGCCCGGGCGACGAGCGGCGCGACCAGGGCGAGCGCGGTGACGGCGAGCAGGATCAGCGCCCGGCCGGCCACCCCGAACGTGGCCCACGCGACGGCGGTGAACACCACGGCGGCGGTGCCGAGCAGCAGTCCACCGAGGACGAACAGCAGGCCCTGGACCGCACGGGTGGAGGTTTCCGCGCCGCCGGGGCGTACCGCGGGGGTGGGTGGAACCGGCCGCGGCGGCGTCGGCGCCGGGGGCGGCGCGGGACCGGCGGCGCGCGGCGCGGGAATCTCCTGCCGGATCCGGGCGGCCACCGCCGCCCGCCGCTGCCGGGCCGTGACCAGCCGGCCGGACAGATCCTGGTACGCGAGCCGGGCCGCCTCGACGCGCGGCGTCAGCTCGGTGATCTCCCGGTCCAGCCGGACCACCTCGGCGGCGGGCGGGTAGGGCGGACGGCCGCAGGCGCGGCATCCGGCGACGAGGTCGGCCGGGGCGCCGCAACCGGGGCAGGGGTAGCCGGTGTTCTCCACCTCGCCAGCTTCGTCAACGGCGGGGCGGACGGACAGAGTAGGAGTACCTAGGGTCGGGTCTGCTCGTGTACCCAGGCGGTGTAGCCGGGATTGCCGCTGTCCTCCCGGCTGACCAGGATCTCCGGCACCTCGTACGGGTGGTTGGCGCGGAGCTGGTGGACCAGGGCGTCCACCCGGTCGGGCGCGGTCTTGAACCGCACCTGCCACTCGGCGGTGGTCTGGATCGCCGACTGCCACCAGTAGGTGCTGTCCACCGGGCCGCCGACCTGGGCGCAGGCCGCCAGCCGGCCGGCGACGGCCGCGGCCGCCAGCACGTCCGCGACCCCGCGGGCGTCCACCACAGTCGTCACCACGCAGATCTGCTCCACCAGCGCACCCTACGCGGCCTACCTGCCAGCGTGCTGAACACGCGGCGGCGATTCCGCTCAGGCGTCGGCCGCGCCGTTGCGGTTGGCGGCGATCCAGGTGTCGATGCGGGCCCACCAGTCGAACAGCCAGTCGATGCGCGCCTGCTCGCCGGCCGGGATCTCCTCCGGCGGCACCGACCAGAACCGCATCACGATCCGCTTGTCCATCGGCAACTCGCGCCACACGTCCGCGACGGTGAGCATCTGGTCCAGGCCGGTGTGCGCCACGAAGATCACCCCGGCGTCCGGCGCGGCGTCGAGCGCGGCGAGCAGCCCGCCCGGCTGCGGGGCGAGCACGTGCCGCATCCGCTCGGCCCGCCGCGCCATCCGTTCCAGCCCGAGCGACCGCAGGCGGTCGATCGCGCGCAGCCGCCGCGACGGGGTGAAGTTGCCGCCCTCCGGGAAGATCACGAACGCGTCGTCGTCGTCCAGGCCGGTGGCCAGGTGCCCGATCTGCCGCACCACCGACTCCCGCCCGTCCGGCCCGGCCGCGATGAACCGGTTGGGCAACCGGTTGAGCAGCACGTCGATGGCCGGATCCCACTGGAGCGTCTCCTTGAGCACGATCCGGGGTTCCCGCTTGAACCAGTTCACCAGCGCGTGGATCAGGATGAACGAGTCGCCGGGCCCGGCGTGCCGGCAGACCACCAGTTCGGGGCGGCCCGGCAGGGCGGTGTCCGGGTCGGTGCCGACCACGTCGATGCTCAGCCGCAGCGTCCACCGGGCCTGCCAGAACATCATCCGCAGGAACCAGCCGGCCAGGACGTAGTGGGCCCGCTGGAAGGCCGGCGCGCGCTTGTACGCGCCGAAGCCCGAGGCGAGCCAGAGCAGGAAGAGGGCGAGCAGCGCGGCGGCGTCCCAGACCAGGTAGACGGTGCCGATCCAGAGCAGCCGCAGCGGGCGCAGCCGTCCCGGCACCAGCGGGGACGCGGCGAGCGCCAGCAGCGCCCAGCCGGGCAGCGTGGTCACCACGAAGAAGGCCAGCAGCACCACTCCAGGTGCGAGCACCAGCCGGCGTAGCCAGCGGGGTGGCAGCGGCATTCAGCGCTCCAGCGCGGTGTCCAGGTATCGGCGGGAGGCAGTGTACGCCCGGCTGATCCGCCGGCCCACCGCTGCCGTGTCCCGGTACGCCCACGGGCTGTCGTCGCGCGGCTCCAGCCCGCCGGTGGGCAGCACGTGCACCTCGACGTCCTCGGGCAGTGCCGCCATCTCCCGCGCGAACCGGTGCCGGCGGGCGATCTCGAACGCCACCTGGGCGATCTCCCAGGGACGGCGCGGCGGGCTCAGCTCGCGTTCTATCCGGCCCACCTGGAGCACGAAGATCTGCTTGGCGCCGAGCAGTACCGCCTCGCCGACCGGGATCGAGTTGACCACCCCGCCGTCGATGTAGTGCTGGCCGTCGATCTGGGTCGGGGGCAGCAGCCCG
The DNA here is from genome assembly GCF_008868145.1 of Micromonospora sp. AMSO1212t. Taxonomy (NCBI): domain Bacteria; kingdom Bacillati; phylum Actinomycetota; class Actinomycetes; order Micromonosporales; family Micromonosporaceae; genus Micromonospora; species Micromonospora sp. AMSO1212t. The sequence continues at coordinate 1,616 of NZ_WBKS01000021.1, read as the reverse complement.
GGCACCGAGGCGGACGCGAGCACCGCCGGCACCAGCGGTCCGGTGTGGAACCAGTGCTCGGCGGCGCGCTCGATGTTCGCGGCGCAGCAGCGGAACGGCACGGCCAGGTCGGCGAAGGTGGTCTCCTCGCCCAGCGTGCTCTCCAGCAGGCGGTACAGGGGCCGGGGCGAGTGCAGGTGGGTACGGGCGGCGAACCGGCGCAACTGCCGGGCTACCGAGTCGCCGTACACCTCGCTGGCCTCGGGCGACGCCCAGAGCCGGACCAGCCGGTCGGTGACCGCCTCGGTCGGGTCGGCGGCGACCAGGGCGCCGTTGACCGCGCCGATCGACGTGCCCAGCACCAGGTCGGGTTTGATCCGGGCGCGGAACAGGGCACGCAGCATGCCCACCTCGACCGCGCCGAGCACTCCCCCGCCGCCGAGCACGAACGCCACCGGACCCGCTGCCATGCGTTCATCCTGGCACGCGGCCCACAACCGGCCGGTCGGGCCGTCCCCGCTGGTCCCGGCCGTCACCGCGAGCCATCGCCGATGCGCGCCGCGCAATCGGCTCCGCGGGGACTGTTGACAGGTAAGACACATTCACGCAACCTGATAGCGCTCCCGAGCCCAGGCAGGTGCGAGCTGATGGCGACACTCCAGGCCGGCCGTCTGCTGGCCCGTCGGTACCGGCTCATCGACCGGATCGGCGCTGGTGGCATGTCGGTGATCTGGCGCGCCCGCGACGAGGTGCTCGACCGGGTGGTGGCGGTCAAGGTGCTCGCGCCCTCACTCGCCGCCGACGCCCGGTTCCGCGACATGGTGCGCGAGGAGGCCCGCTCGGCCGCCCAGCTCGACCACCCGCACGTCACAGCCGTGCACGACTACGGCGAGACGGTCGCCCCGGACGGCTCGATCACCTCGTTCGTGGTGATGGAGCTGCTCAGCGGCGAGGAGCTGGAACACCTGCTGACCCAGGGGCCGCTGCCCTGGCCGGCGGCGGTGGAGACGGGCGCGCAGGTCGCCGAGGCGCTCGCCGCGGCACACCGGCTCGGCATCGTGCACCGCGACGTGACTCCGGCCAACGTGATGATGACCGGCACCGGCGCGAAGGTGCTCGACTTCGGCATCGCCACCCGGATCGGCACGCCGGACGACGACGAGGACGGCGGCACGTTCGGCACCCCGGCGTACGTGGCCCCGGAACGGCTCGACGGCGCGCCCGCCCAGCCGGCCACCGACGTGTACTCGCTCGGCGTGCTGCTGTTCGAGACGCTGACCGGGCAGCCGCCGTACCCGGCGGAGACCTGGGAGCAACTGAGCGCGGCGCTGGCGGACAGCCCGGAGCCCACACTGGACGACGTACCGGGACTGCCCGGTCCGGTCGCGGACATCTGCCTGCGCTGCCTGGCCCGCGACCCGCGTCGCCGGCCCACCGCGCGCCGGGTCGCCGCCGTGCTGCGCGACCAGATGCTGCCCGCGGACCCGCAGGCGGCCACCATGCTGGCGCCGACCGTGACGCTGCCCGCGCTGACCTCCCCGCCGCCGGCCAGGGCAGCGGCCCCTGGGTCAGCAGGTGTTCCAGCTCCTCGCCGCTGAGCAGCTCCATCACCACGAACGAGGTGATCGAGCCGTCCG
>NZ_WBKS01000020.1:0-63411 GCF_008868145.1 Micromonospora sp. AMSO1212t | reverse complement strand
CCGTCGTGCTCAACGACAGCGAGGTGACCGCCAACCTCTGGGAATGGAACTGGACGTCGGTCGCAGCCGCCTGCACCGACCACCTCGGACCGGCCGGATACGGCGCGGTGCAGGTGGCACCGCCGCAGGAGTCGGTGAAGCTGCCCGCCAGCGCCGACGGCGCCTACCCCTGGTACGAGGTGTACCAGCCGGTGTCGTACAGGCTGGACAGCCGGTTCGGCAACCGCCAGCAGTTCGCCGCCATGGTCACCGCGTGCCACGACGCCGGTGTGCGCGTCTACGTCGACGCGGTGGTCAACCACATGGCCGGCACCAACAACCCGGCCGGTACGCGCGGCTACGCCGGCACCGAGTTCTCCGGCTACAGCTACCCGGCCGTGCCGTACGGCGACGGTGACTTCCACCGCCCCGGCGACAACTGCCCGACCGGCGGCGCGATCGGCGACTGGAACAACGAGGCCCAGGTGACCAGCTGCGAGCTGCTGTCGCTGTCCGACCTCTACACCGAGAAGGAAACGGTCCGGAACAAGATCGCGGCGTACCTGAACGACCTGATCGGGCTCGGCGTCGACGGCTTCCGGGTCGACGCGGTCAAGCACATCCGCAAGGACGACTTCGCGGCCGTCCTCGGCAAGCTGAACGACACCGTCGCCGAGGGCCGGCGACCTTACGTGGCGCAGGAGATCTTCGACGGGGCGAGCAACCCGGCGTTGCAGGCCCGCGCGTACATCGGCAACGGCGACGTGCTCGACTTCGCGTACGCCAAGGGCATCCGCTCGGCGTTCCAGGGTTCCATCTCGGCGCTGGCGAACGTGCCGAACTGGAACCTCGACGCGCCGAGCGCAAACGTCTTCTCCATGGTCACCAACCACGACCTGGAGCGCGACGGCGTGGTGCTGTCGTACAAGAACGGCACCGACTACGTGCTGGCGAACTACTTCGCGCTGGCCTACCCGCACGGCAGGCCGTCGGTCTACGACAGCTTCACCTGGTCCAACCGCAACCAGTCCCCGCCGCACGACGGCACCGGGCGCGTCACCGACACGGTGTGCGGCGCCGCCTGGAACTGCCTGAGCCGCACCACCGGCGTCAAGGGCATGGTCGGCTGGGCCAACGCGGCCCGCCCGGTGAAGACCGTCTCGGACTTCACCACTGTGAACAGCAACGTGATCGGCTTCCACCGGGGCGACCGGGCGTGGATCGGCATCAACGACTCCGGCTCGGCCACCACCGCCACCTTCGTCACCGGTCTCGCCGACGGCCGGTACTGCGACGTCGTCTCCGGCGTCGCCACCGGCAGCGGCTGCACCGGCTCCACGGTGACGGTGTCCGGTGGCCGGGCCACCGTGACCGTCCCGGCCAACGACGCGGTCGCCATCCACGTGAACGCCCGGCCGGGCACGAGCCCGTCCCCGACCGTGTCGCCGACCGCGTCCCCGACGGTCAGCCCGGGTGACCGGATCGCCACCACGTTCACCGTCACCGCGAACCTGGCCGCCGGGCAGGACGTCTACGTCGTCGGCGGCATCCCCGAGCTGGGCTCGTGGACGCCCGCGAACGGAGTCGAGCTCGCCGCGCAGGGCGGAGGCGCCTACCGCGCCACCGTCAGCCTGCCCCGGTCCGCCGCCGTGGAGTACAAGTTCGTCAAGCTGACCTCCGCCGGCGCCGTCACCTGGGAGTCCGGCGCGAACCGGACGTTCACCACCCCGGCCGGCGGCACGTACGCGGTGACCGAGACGTTCCGCGGCGACACCGTCACCACGACTGTGGCCACCACGTTCTCCGCCACCGCGACCACCGTCTACGGGCAGAACGTGTTCGTGGTCGGCAACATACCGGCGCTCGGCGGCTGGAACCCGGCCGCCGCCGTCGCGCTCTCGTCCGCCGCCTACCCGGTCTGGCGGGCCACGGTCGACCTGCCCGCGAACACCGCCGTCGAGTACAAGTACGTCAAGAAGAACCCGGACGGCACGGTGACCTGGGAGTCCGGCGCCAACCGGACGCTCACCACGCCGGCCGGCGGCACCCGCGCCGTCACCGACACCTGGCGCTGACGATCGTGCGGCCCGTCCCCCTCACCCCTGGGGACGGGCCGCATCCGGTCAGGCCCGGACCCGGGCCTCGTCACCGGCCTGCGCCGGGATGGCGGCTCCGCCCCGGCGGCGTCCGCCATGAGCCGCCGCAAGCGCGGCGGCCAGGCACATCACGGCGGCGACCACCAACGGCGGCCGCCCGCCGACGGCTACCGCCGCCGACCCGAGCGGGACGGCCAGCGTGATCGGGCCGAACATCGCGGTGTTCGCGGTCCCGGCGACCCGCCCCAGCATCGCCGGTGGCGTGTAGGTCTGCACGGCAGTGACCGCCGCGACGAGCGTCCAGGGCAGACCTACACCGGCCACCACCGAGGCGGCCACGGTGCCCGGCCACCACGGCAGGCATCGCCCGAGACAGCCGACGGCGAACAGGACCGCGCCGGCGGCACCGACCGCGATCTCGCCGCGGCGGCGGGCGAACCGGCCGACGACGAGCCCGGCGAGCAGTGACCCGGCGCCCTGTGCGCTCGCGAGCACACCGAGGAACGTCGACGGCATGGCCAGGTCCGTCACCACCACGTCGTACAGCGCCGCGGTGGTGAAGCCGGACATCGCGATGGACACCGCCGCGAGCGCCACGGGTACGCGCACCGCGCGCCGGGCCAGGAGCGCGGCGAGCCCGCCCCGCACTCGCGCCGGGCGTGCGGCCGGGGAAGCGGGGTCGGTCCGCGTCAGGCGCAACGCGCCGTACAGGGCGGCCACGAGCACCGGTACGGCGGCGGCGAGCACCGCGACGACGTGCCCGCCCCGCCACGCGTACAGGCCCGCCCCGGCCAGCGGCGCCACCAGCTTCATGCCCTCCTGCGCGCTCGACCGCCACCCGTTGACGTCGGCCAGCCGGGCCGGGGGGAGCGCGGCGGGCAGCAGCGCGGTCTCGCCGGCGTCGACGAGCACGTAGCCGACGCCGTAGGCGAACGAGACGGCGTAGATCAGCCACGCCTGGCCGGGCCCTCGTACGGCCAGCAGGCTCAGCAGCGCGGCGGCGAGCGCGAGGTTGACGCCGATCACCAGGGGACGCCGGGGCACCCGGTCGAGCAGGCCGCCGAGCCACGGTCCGGCCAGCGTCGGGGCGTAGACGCAGAGACCGGCCAGCGCGGCGAGCCCGGTGGAGCCGGTGAGGTCCAGGATCCAGATGCCGGAGACCAGGGCCATGGCGCTGCCGCCGAGGCCGGACAGCATCGAGACGGCCACGAACAGGAAGGTGTTGCGGCGCATGAATCCCCCGAGAGTTGAGCCTGAAGGACTCATCCTCGGAAATTGAGTCGCAGTGGCGCAATGGCTTCGGCCGGCGTCAATGCTCCGTTGACAGGGCCGCCGTGATGCGGCGGGCGGCGTCGCGTACCGGAGCCGGCAGCCGGCGCCCCGCTCCGGCCAGATCGTCGGCGAGGTGCGCGGCCAGCGCATACAGCGGCCCGGCCGGGGCGTCGAGCGCGAGCGCGCAGGTGCGGCGCGTCAACGCCGCGCGGGGGAAACAGCCGTCCCACGAGCGGTCCGTCTGGATCCAGCGGTGCAGGTCGGCGACTGCCGCCCGGAGCGCCGGCACGTCGGGGGAGGCGGCCGGGTCGAGCGCGGCCAGGCGGCCCCGCCGGGCCGCCACGAGGCGCTGCCGGCGCTGCTCGGCGGCCTGCCGGCTGCCCAGGCCCAGCGCCCGCGCGATCTCGGCCCAGGTGGCGCCGTCGTGCCGGGCCCGGTCGATGAGGTCCAGCTCGCGATCGTCCAACCGGACCCGGGCCGCGGCGATCTCGGACAGGCCGGCCAGGGTCACCCGTCAACGCTACCTTGACACCCCTTCGTCGGCGTCAGTCCTCCGGGACGCCCGGGCCTACGTCACCACGCGCCAGGTGCTCGGCGTTGCGGTCGGCCTCGCTCTCCGCGTTCTCCACCCCGGCGCCCGGATCCCGGGTACGCCGCCCCTCGGCGTCCTGGAACACCTGCCCGCGCTCGAGCGCGCTCTCCTGCTGTCGCTGGAACTGCCTCGGATCAGTCATGACCGTCAGGTGCCCCGGCGGCCGCGCGGCAAACCGGTACGTCAGCGCGGCGGCGCCACGTAGAGGGCGGTCCGGCAGCCCGTCTCGCCCGGCTCCAGCCAGATCCGGTCGTACCCGGGGGATTCGATCTTCCCGGCCGGTGTGCGGACGAGCAGGAGGCAGTCCCGTTCGGCCGGTACGCCGACGGCGGCGACGAGCGCGCCCTCGTGCACTGTCGTGTCGACGGTGATCCAGTCCTGCGGGAACGCCGCCCGCACCGCGCCCGCCAGCGTGTCCGGGGTGGCGGTGCGCAGCACGGCGGTGAGCCGCTGCCGTCCGTCGTCGGGCACCCTCGGCACCGGCGCGGCGGTGGGTGGCGAGGGAGCGGGGCCGCTCGGACAGTCGATCTCGTGATAGGTCGTGTAGCGGTATAGCTCGAACTCGTACCGGTAGCAGCGGGTGGCCTCACCGGCGCTGTTGCTCGCACCGCCGATCGACACCGGCGGCTGCTCCGGCACTGTCACCACGAACCGCACGTCGACTGTGGCCCGCTCGTCCCCGGCGGTGCGGCCGGACCAGGCCAGTGCCTCCCGCCGGACTGTCGCACCACCGCCCGACGCGGCGTCCTGCGGCTCCTGGCTGATCTCGGCGGCCGCGATCGACCCGGCGTCACGTGCCCGGTTGCGGTGCCCCAGGTCGGTGTTGAGCTGCTTGGCCTCCGCCGCCGCGGTGTCGCGCGCCAGCGCGTCGCCGCTCTCCTCCCCGATCCCCTTCCCGCATCCGGCCGATGCGACGAGGAGCACCGCGACCGCGCAGCGGATCCACGGGTTACGGGACGGAGGTGTCGCCCCGGCGGAGCTGCCTGTCCGGTTCACCGAGCGGACGTTACCGGCGAGCCGGGAGTCGCGCTGCCCCGTACGCGGGGGGCCGTTGGTCCCGGGTCCGGCAGGCCCTCGGCCCTGCGACCCGGGCCCGCCCGCGCGGCATGCTGGGATTGCCCGGCGTGGGCGGCGACGACATGGAGGACGATGTGGTGATCAACGGCGGGCCTGCTGCGGCGACGACGCCCACCGAGATCTCGCCGGCCCCCGCGACCGGGCTCGGCTCGGCCGAGGCGGCCGCCCGGCTGCGGGCCGACGGGCCCAACACGGTGGCCGCGCCGCGCAAGCGCGGGTTGGCCGGCCGGGTGTTCCGCCAGCTCACCGACCCGCTGGTGGCGCTCCTGCTGGCCGCCGCCGTGGTGACCACGCTGCTGCGCGACTACCCGGACACCGCCGTGATCGTGCTGGTCGTCCTGATCAACACGGCGATCGGCGTGGTGCAGGAGGTACGCGCCGACCGGGCGGTCGCCGCGCTGGACCGGCTCGCCGCACCGACCGCGCGCGTGGTCCGCGACGGCCGTGACCTCGTGCTGCCCGCCGCCGACCTGGTCCGCGGCGACCTGGTCCGGCTGGAAGCCGGCGACGTGGTGCCCGCCGACCTGGACCTCACCGACGCGGTACGCCTCAGCCTGGACGAGTCGGCGCTGACCGGCGAGTCGGTGCCGGTGGCCCGGGTCGCGGGGGAGGAGGCCAGCGCGGGCACGGTGGTCACCACCGGTCGCGCCACCGGGACCGTGGTGCGAACCGGCGCGGCGAGCGCACTGGGCCGGATCAGCGCCCTGGTCGCGGCGACCCGGCCGGCGCCCACCCCGCTGCAACGACGCCTGTCCTCGCTCGGCCGGGTGCTCGGCCTGACCGCCGTGGTGCTCTCCGGGCTGGTCTTCGCGATCGGCGTGCTCGACGGGCGGCCGGTCACGCAGATGGCGGTCACCGCCGTCAGCCTCGTGGTGGCGGCCGTGCCGGAGTCGCTGCCCGCTGTCGTCACGCTCGCGCTCGCCCTGGGCGCGCGCCGGATGGCCGGCAGCCGGGCCATCCCCCGCCGGCTGCACGCGGTGGAGACCCTCGGCTCGGTCACCGTGATCGCCTCCGACAAGACCGGCACGCTCACCGAGGGCCGGATGGCGGTGCAGTACGCCGTCGTCCCCGGCCGCGACCGCTACGCCGTCACCGGCACCGGCTACGCGCCCGACGGCGAGGTGCACCACCGGGGCGAACCGGTGAGCGCCCCGGAGGAACTGCGCGCCCTCGCCCGCGCCGGGCTGCTCTGCAACGACGCCACAGTGACGCCGCCGACCGACGAGCGGCCGGAGTGGACCGCGATCGGTGACCCGCTGGAGGCGGCGCTGGTCACGTTCGGCGCCCGCTGCGGCCTGGACCCGGACACCACCCGCGAGGCCTGGCCCCGGGTGGCGGAGGCGCCGTTCGACCAGGACCTGCGCCGGATGACCACGCTGCACCGCCGCTGCGACGGGCGCTACCTGGTGGTCTGCAAGGGCGCGCCGGAGAACCTGCTGGCCGCGCCGCTGGTGGACGCCGACGCCGGGGAACTGGCCGAGCTGACCGGCGCCGCGCACCGGCTCGCCACCGAAGGGCTGCGGGTGCTGGCGGTGGCCTCGGCAGTGGTCGACACCCTGCCGGACCCGGCCCGGCCGGCCGGCCTGCGCCCGCTGGGCCTGGTCGCGGTCGGCGACCCGCTGCGCGCGGCGGCGCCGGGCATCGCCGCGGGCTTCGAGGAGGCCGGCATCCGGCTGGTCCTCATCACCGGCGACCACCCGGCGACCGCCGCCGCCATCGGCGGGCGGCTCGGGCTCTGGCGCGACGGCGACCCGCTGGCGAACGGCGACGACGGCGACCCCGGCCGCGCCCACCCCGAGACCCGGGTGTACGCGCGGACCCAGCCGGAACAGAAGCTCGACATCATCGCCGGCCTGCAGACCCAGGGGCACGTGGTGGCGATGACCGGCGACGGCGTCAACGACGCCCCGGCGCTGCGCCGCGCGGACATCGGCGTGGCGATGGGCGGCGGCACCGAGGTGGCCCGGCAGGCCTCCGACCTGGTGCTCGTCGACGACGACCTGACCACTGTGGCGACCGCCATCGGCGAGGGCCGCCGGATTTACGACAACATCCGCCGGTTCCTGCGGTACGCGCTCGCCGGTGGCGTCGCCGAGATCGCGGTGATGCTGCTCGGCCCGCTGTTCGGCCTGCCGGTGCCGCTGCTGCCGGCGCAGATCCTCTGGATCAACCTGCTCACCCACGGCGTTCCCGGTGTGGCGCTCGGCGCGGAACCGGCCGAGCCGGGCACGCTGCGCCGGCCGCCCCGCTCGCCGCAGGAGTCGGTGCTTGGCGGCGGCCTGGGCCGGGACGTGCTGCTCACTGGCGGGCTGATCGCCGCGGCGACGCTCGGCGCCGGCGTGTGGGCCGCCGCGGCGGACCGGCCGTGGCAGTCGGTGGTGTTCGTGGTGCTCGGCCTGGCCCAGCTCGGTGTGGCGCTGGCCGTTCGCGCCACCCGTACCCCGGGCTCGCGCGAGCGCAACCTCGCGCTGCCGGTGGCGGTCGCGGTCTCCGCGGTCCTCCAGGTGGCGGGCGTGCTGCTGCCGCCGCTTCGGGAGCTGCTCGGCACGTCCCCGCTCGGCGCGCTCGACCTGCTCGCCTGCGCCGCGATCGGCGTGCTGCCCGGTCTGGTGCTGCGGCTGACCCGCCGCTTCCGCGGGAGCAACGCCTCCCGGACCGGGACCGACGACCCCAACGCCGGGACCGACGACCCCAACGCCGGGACCGACGACCCCAACGCCGGGACCGACGACCCCAACGCCGGGACCGACGACCCCAACGCCGGGACCGACGACCCAACGCCGGGACCGCTGGCCCTGCCGGGTCGGCCGCCGGACGGGCAGGCTGAGGACGAGTGAAGGAGGACGTCATGACGATCCACTCGCAGGCCCCCGTCGTGGTGGGCGTGGACGGGTCGGCCGCCTCGCTGGACGCGGTCCGGGTGGCCGCCCGCGAGGCCGCCGACCGGAACCGGCCGCTGCAGGTGGTGCACGCGTTCATCTGGCCGCTGACCCGCGCGCCGCTCACCCCGGCCCCGGGCGCGCCCGCTGGCGCCGGCCTGCGCAACCAGGCGGAGCGGTGCGTCGCCGAGGCGGTCGCCGAGGCCGGCAAGGTCGCGCCGGACGTGCCGGTCACCGGCGTGGTGGTCGACGGCGCGGCGGCGGCGGTGCTGGTCGCCGAGTCCCGCGACGCCGCGCTGATCGTGCTCGGCCACCGCGGCCTGGGCGGGTTCGCCGGCCTGCTGATCGGCTCGGTCACGCTCCAGGTGTCGGCCCGCGCGCAGTGCCCGGTGCTGGTGACGCGCGGCGAGGCGCGCGCCGACGGCCCGGTCGTGGTCGGTGTCGACGGCTCCGAGCTGTCCACCGCGGCGGTCGGGTCCGCGTACGAGGAGGCCGCCCGCCGCGGCGCGCCGCTGATCGTGGTGCACGCCTGGCTGTACCCCACGCCGATCGGCCCCGGCGACATCCTGCCGCTGGTGTACGACCCCGAGGCCTTCGCCGAGGAGTCCCGGCGGGTCGTCGCCGAGTCGATCGCCGGCTGGGCCGAGCGCTACCCGGACGTGCCGGTGCGGCAGCGGTCGATCCGCGGCGCCCCGGCCCGGGTGCTGGTGGAGGAGTCGAAGGACGCCCAGCTGGTGGTGGTCGGCGCGCACGGCCGGGGCGCGCTCGGCGGGCTGCTGCTCGGCTCGGTCAGCCACGCGGTGCTGCACCACGCCCACTCGCCGCTGATGATCGTGCGCGACCGCGCCTGACGCCGCGACGGCGCCTGACCCCGCGACGGCGTCAGGCGCTGCGGACCGTGGTGAGGTCGGCCAGCCCGGAGATGGTCAGCAGCGGCTCCAGCAGCGGGCCCGCGATCAGCGCGATCCGGCCGGCGTGCGGGAACAGCGCGGCCAGCCCGGCGCTGTCCAGGTACTCCACCTTGGTGAGGTCCACGACCAGAGGCTCACCGTCGGGGCGTACCGCTTCGGCCAGCGCGTCGGCGAAGGCAGACGCGTTGCTCATGTCGATCTCACCGACGGCGGCCAGCACGCGGGCGCCGTCGGGACTGTCGCTCGTGGTCAGGGTCAGGGACGTGCTCATGGCGTGATCCTCGCCTGCATGTCGACTGTGGTGCCGGTGGCTCCCGGGGTGACGCTGATGTTGTCCATCAGCGCGCGCATGAGCACAAGTCCCCGGCCGCGGTGCGGGTCGGGAGGCCGGTTCCGGTCCCGCCATCGGCCGCTGTCGGTGACGCTCAGGCGCAGGTCGCCGGCCGTGGCGGCGGCGCGCAGCCGGATCCGCCCGCCCGGATCGTCGCGGTGCCCGTGTTCGATCGCGTTGGCGCACGCCTCACCGGCCGCCACCAGGATGTTGTAGGCGTGGGCCGGGGCCAGCCCGCAGCGGTCCAGCCATCCCCGCAGCGCGGTGCGGACCTCGGCCAGCCGGGTCGACTCGGCGGGGAACTCCAGCTCCAACGGCCCGGGGTGGCGGTAGAGCAGCAGGGCCACGTCGTCGTGGTAGCCGCCGTCGGGGGTGAGCCGTTCCATGATCTCGGTCGCCAGGACCTCGACCGGCGCGCGGTGCCCCCGCTGGATGGCGTCGGTGGCGCGGGCGATGCCGGCGGTGATCGGCTGGCGGCGCCGTTCCACCAGGCCGTCGGTGTAGAGCATCAGGGTGGCCCGCGGCTGCACCGTCGCCTCCGCCTCCGGGCGTTCCTGGCCCGGACGTACGGCCAGCGGCCGGGACCGGCCGTGTTGCAGCAGCTCGGGGGTGCCGTCGGCGCGGACCACGATGGCCGGTGGGTGACCGGCGCTGGAGTAGCGCATCTGGCCGGTGGCCGGGTCGAGGACGCCGCAGAAGACGGTGGCGCAGGAGGCGCCCGGCAGCAGCGCGGCGAACCGGTCCAGGGCCGCGAGCGTCCGGGCCGGGCTCGGATCCTGCAACAGCAGCGCGCGGCAGGCGCTGCGCAGCTGGCCCATCACTGTCGCGGCCCCGAGGCCGTGTCCCACGCAGTCGCCGACCACGATGCCGATCCGCCCGTCCGGCAGTTCCACCGTGTCGTACCAGTCGCCGCCGACCTTGAGCGGCATCGCGGCGGGGGAGTACCGGACCGCGAACCCGGCGGGCAGCTGCGCCGGGCCGAGGATCGCCCGTTGCAGGGCCAGGGCGGTCTCCCGCTGCTGGTCGATCTGGTGCGCCCGGTGCAGTCCCTGACCGATGTGGCCGGCCAGCAGCGCCAGCAGGGTCTGGTCCTGCTCGGTGAAGGGCCGCTTCTCGCCCAGGTCGATCCAGAGCGCCATGGTGCCGTGCGGGTGCTCGACGGCGATGCCGGCGCCGTGCGTACGCGTCGCCACCGGCGTCAGCAGCGGGGTGTCCCGCAGCGCGAGCAACGCCTGACGACGCTCCTGCGGCAACGTGTCCCAGCGTGCCGCCGGGTCGGTGGCGGTCACGTCGGGGGTCGGCAGGTCACTGAAGACGGCGGTGAGCACGCCGGCGGCCCGCCACAGCTTGCGCAGCTCGTCCAGCACCCCGAGCAGCGCGTCGGTGAGGTCGTCTGCCTGCGACAGCCGCATGCTGAGCCCGGCCAGGGCGGTCTCCCGCTGCACGGCGTAGTGCTCCGCGGTGACGTCGCGGAACGTGCCGACGATCATCCGGCGGCCGCTGTCCGGGTCGTCGACCTGGTTGAACGCGGCCGAGATCCAGATCCGGTGCCCGTCGCGGTGGGTGACCGGCACGGTGTAGGTGCCACGGGTCTGCCCCACGAGCGTCGAGAACGCGGCCGCCACCTGGCGGTGCGCCTCGGGCTCGGCCTCCCGGTCCGGCCACCAGGGGTGCACCGCCGGGTAGGGCAGCCCTTCGGTGCCGTAGCCGAGGATGCCGGTGAACGCCGCGTTGATCTCGACGACCGCGCCCTCCTCGTCGCAGACGAAGAACGCCTCCTGCAACGAGTCGACGAGCGCGGTACGCCAGCGGGCGTGGTGGTTGCGCAGCCGGGCCAGCTCCACGTTCGCGCGTACGCGGGCCAGCAGCTCGGCGGCCGGGAACGGCTTGACCAGGTAGTCGTCGGCGCCGGCCTCCAACCCCTCGATCGAGGCCTCCTGACCGGCGCGGGCGGACAGCAGCAGCACCGGAGTACCGGCCGTACGCTGGTCGGCGCGCAGCGCGGCGACCAGCTGCAGGCCGTCGAGGCGGGGCATCATCACGTCGCTGACCACCAGGTCGGGGGTGTGCGCGCGGGCGGCGTCCAGCGCGGCCCGCCCGTCGGCGACCGCCTGCACCTCGTGCCCGGCCGAGCGCAGCAGCCGGGTGAGGTACTCCCGCATGTCGGCGTTGTCGTCGGCCACCAGGACGCGGGCCGGCGCCCCGCCGGGCAGCGGCTGCACCGGGGCGTCCCCGGCGACGGCGTCGCCCGGGTCGGCGGGCAGCCAGCGCAGCGCCTCCTGCACGAACGGCTCGGCCGACGCCGGCGTCCGGCCGCTTCCCGCCGGGGCGAGCGCGTCGGCGGGCAGGTGCGCGGTGCCGAACGGCAACCGGATCGTGAAGGTGGTGCCCCGGCCCACCGCGCTGTCCGCGTCGATGTCGCCGCCGTGCAGCATGACCAGCTCCTTGACCAGGGCGAGGCCGATCCCGCTGCCCTCGTCGGAACGGGAGCGGGCGTTCTCGATGCGGTGGAACCGCTCGAACAGGCGCGGCATCTCGTCGGCGGGGACGCCGATGCCGGTGTCGGAGATCCGCAGCACCGCCGAGACGCCCTCGTCGCGCAGCTCCACCCGGATCGTGCCGTCGAAGGTGAACTTCAGCGCGTTGCTGAGCAGGTTGAGCACCACCTTCTCCCACATGCCGCGGTCCAGGTGCACCGGCTCGGACAGGGGCGGGCAGTCCACCTCGAAGGACAGGCCGGCCCGTTCGATCGCCGACCGGAAGACGCTCGCCAGGTCGGCGGTCACGGCGGCCAGGTCCACCGGCTCGTAGCGGGCCTGCATCCGCCCGGCCTCGATCCGGGAGAAGTCCAGCAGGCTGTTTACCAGCTTGCCCAGGCGCAGCCCGTTGCGGCGGATCACGTCCAGCTCGGCGCGGACCCGCTCGTCGGCGCCCTGCAACCGGCCGCGCAGCTCGTCCAGCGGGCCCATGATCAGGGTGAGCGGGGTGCGGAACTCGTGGCTGATGTTGGAGAAGAACGCGGTCTTCGCGCGGTCCAGCTCGGCGAGCTCCTCGGCGCGCCGCTGCTGCGCCTGGTAGCTGCGGGCGCTGGCGATGCCGGTGGCCAGATGCCCGGCGGTCAGCTCGACGAAGCCGCGGTACCCGTCGTCCAGCGCCCGGTAGCGGTTCAGCCCGGCGACCAGGAACCCGTACGGCGCCCCGCCCTGCTGCCGCAGCGGCACCAGGAGCGCCTCGGTCGGCGCGGCGGGCCAGCCACCCGTGGGCAGGTCCGTGAAGGCCGGGCCGTCGAGCGCGACCCGCACCGGATCGCCCTCGGTCAGGGCGTCGGCCGGCCACGGGGCGGCCGGGTCGCCGGGGGACAGCGTGGCCGGGGCCGCCGGGTGGTCCGCCGCCAGCCCGGTCGCCTCCACCAGCCGGGCGCCGCCGTCGCCGTCGTACAGGTAGGTGAGGGTGAACGGCAGGTCCTGCGGGTTGCGCGCCAGCTGGCGGCTGACGAACGCGAGCGTCTCCTGCTCGGTGCGGATGACGCTCGGGTCCGAGCCGAGGTCGCGCAGCGTGGCCATCCGCCGCTCACCGATGACCCGTTCGGTGTCCTCGCTGACCACGCAGAGCATCCCGACCAGGCTGCCGTCGTCGGCGCGCAACGGGCTGTAGGAGAACGTGTGGTACGTCTCCTCGCGGTAGCCGGCCCGCTCCAGGAACAGCAGCAGGCCCTCGTCCCAGGTCGCCTCGCCGGTGCGCAGCACGGTGTCGACGCGGGGGCCGATGTCGTCCCAGATCTCCGCCCACACCTCGTTCGCCGGGCGCCCCAGTGCCCACGGGTACTTGCGGCCGAGCGTGTCCCGCCGGTAGGCGGCGTTGCAGAAGAAGGTGAGCTGCGGCCCCCAGGCCATCCACATCGGGAACCGGGAGGACAGCAGGATCCGCACCGCGGTCCGCAGGCTCTGCGGCCAGGTGTCCGGCGGCCCCAGGGGGTGCTTCGACCAGTCGACCCGCGCCAGGTCCGGCCCGATCTCACCGTCGACGGCGAAGACGTCGGCACGCGTACGCGGGTCGGTGTCAGCGCCGCTCATCGCACGAGTCTCCCCCACCCCACCCGATCCCGCTCGTCCGGGCCATGTCGCACCGCGGCCTCGTGGTCGCTTCTTGCCCCGTGGCGCCCTCGGCACTCCACCCGGGGCGGGGAGATCTGACTCACGTGACGGCGGCGGGTCAGGGCAGGGGGACGTGACGACCACAAAAAGAAAGGCAAAGAGACAGGTCTCCTCGCCACCATCAACATATACCGCACCCCGGGCCTTGCCGCAAGGCCCCGGTCATGCCGCACAATCATCGGCCGATGCGGGTTGAGCTGCGAAAACGGGGGCACGGCATGACCGGACGGTACGTGTGGGAACTGCACGAGGTGGACGAGTCGCGGATCGGCGCGGTCGGCGGCAAGGGCGCGCATCTGGGGGCGTTGACGCGGATCGACGGGGTGCGCGTACCCAGTGGTTTCTGCGTCACGACGGACGCCTTCCGGCTGGTGGCGCGGACACCGTCGCTGGCCGGTCCACTGGACCGGCTCGCCGGCGCGGACGCGGAGGACCCGGCGGCGATCCGGACGGCCGCCGCCGAGGTCCGTCGCGCAGTCGAGCGGACCGCGTTGCCCGCCGACGTCGCGGCGGCGGTCACCGCCGCGCTGTCCCGGCTCGGTCCGGACGCCGCGTACGCGGTGCGGTCGAGCGCGACGGCGGAGGACCTGCCGACCGCCTCGTTCGCGGGCCAGCAGGACACCTATCTGAACGTGGTCGGCACGGCAGAGGTGCTGCGGCACGTCAGCCGCTGCTGGGCTTCGCTGTTCACCGACCGGGCGGTGACCTACCGGGGGCGCCACGGCATCGACGACCGGGCCGTGGACATGGCCGTGGTGGTCCAGCGGATGGTCTTCCCGGACGCGGCCGGGATCATGTTCACCGCCGACCCGGTCACCGGGAACCGGACGGTGGTCTCGGTGGAGGCCGGCTTCGGTCTCGGCGAGGCCCTTGTCTCCGGCCTGGTGAACCCGGACGTCTTCACGGTGCGCGACGGCGCTGTGGCCAGCCGGACGATCGGCGCGAAGTCGCGGGCGGTGCACGCGGCGCCGGGCGGCGGCACCCGGGAGACGCCGGTCGACCCGGCGCGCCAGGCGTCTGCCGCGCTGACCGACGCGCAGGCGGTACGCCTCGCCGCGCTGGGCCGGCGGATCGAGGCGCGCTTCGGGTGCCCGCAGGACATCGAGTGGGCCCTGACCGGCGACGACATTCACGTCCTGCAGAGCCGGCCGATCACCACGCTGTTCCCGGTGCCGGCGGCCGCCGTCGACGGACGCTTCCACGTCTACCTGTCGGTCGGCCACCAGCAGATGATGACCGACGCCATGAAGCCGCTGGGCCTGTCGATGTGGCGGCTCACCGCGATGGCGCCGATGCACGAGGCGGGCGGCCGGTTGTTCGTCGACGCCACGCCGCACCTGTCCACCCCGGCGGGCCGTACCGCGTTCCTGGGCATGATCGGCCGGGCCGACCCGCTCACCCGGGACGCGCTGGAGACGGTCCTCGCCCGGGACGTCGTGCCGTCCGCGCCGGACCCGGCCCCGGCCGGCCCGCCCGCGGGCGGCCCGCCGCTCCCGATCGACACCGACCCGGCGATCGTCGCCACGCTCGTCGAGCGCAGCCGGGAGTCCCTCGCCGCCCTGCGCCGCGACATCAGCGCCCGGACCGGACCAGAGCTGTTCGACTTCCTGGTCGAGGCGTTCGCCGAGCACAAGCGGGTGCTCACCGATCCGCTGAGCGGCCAGGCGATCATGGCGGGAATGCAGGCCACCTGGTGGCTCAACGACAAGCTGGGGGAGTGGCTCGGCGAGCGCGACGCGGCCGACACGCTCACGCTGTCCGCGCCCGGCAACGTCACCTCCGAGATGGGGCTGGCGCTGCTCGACGTGGCCGACGTGATCCGCGCGTACCCCGAGGTGGTCGCTTTCCTGCGGGACGTCGCCGACGACGGGTTCCTGGACGAGCTGCCGAAACTGCCGGGCGGCGCGCAGGCGCGCGCGGCCGTCGAGGGCTACCTCGACCGGTACGGCATGCGCTGCGTCGGCGAGATCGACATCACCCGGCCCCGGTGGAGCGAGCGTCCCGCCACGCTCGTGCCGCTGATCCTGGACAACGTCCGCAACTTCGCACCGGGCGCGGCCGCGCGCCGCTTCGCCCACGGCCGGGAGCGGGCCGAGGAGAAGGCCCGGGAGGTGCTCGACCGCCTGCGCGCGCTGCCCGACGGTGAGCGCAGGGCCGCCGAGACGCAGGCGATGATCGAGCGGGTACGGACGTTCGTCGGCTACCGCGAGTACCCGAAGTACGACATCGTGAGCCGCTACGCCGTCTACAAGCAGGCGCTCATGGCCGAGGCCGGCCGGCTGGCGCGCGCCGGTGTGCTCGCCGCTGCCGAGGACGTCTTCTACCTGACGTTCGACGAGTTCCGCGAGGTCGCGGCCACCGGCCGGGTCGACGTCGGGCTGATCCGCGGGCGCCGGGAGGAGTTCCGGGCGCACCAGGCGCTCACCCCGCCCCGGGTCCTCACCTCCGAGGGCGAGGCGATCAACGGCTCGTACCGGCGCGACGACGTGCCCGCCGGCGCCCTGGTCGGGCTGCCGGTCTCAGCCGGCGTCGTGGAGGGGCGGGCGCGGGTGGTGGCGGACCTGGCCGGCGCCGACCTGGAGCCGGGCGACATCCTCGTCACCGCGCACACCGACCCGAGCTGGACGCCGCTGTTCGTGGGCGCCGCGGGCCTGGTGACGGAGGTGGGCGGGCTGATGACGCACGGCGCGGTGATCGCCCGCGAGTACGGCCTGCCCGCAGTGGTGGCGGTGCCGGACGCGACCAGGCTGATCCCCGACGGCGGGCGGATCCGCGTGCACGGCACCGACGGGTACGTCGAGCTGCTGTCCTGACCGGTGCGGCATGCTCGATGATGGAACTCCGGCGAGCGGGGGAGGCGCGATGCGGATCGGGGAGCTGTCGGCGCGTACCGGGGTCAGTGCCCGGTCCATCCGGTACTACGAGCAGCAGGGCCTGCTCGCCGCCATGCGCACCGCGAGCGGGCAGCGGGTCTTCGCCGAGTCGGCGGTGGACCGGGTCCGGCTCATCCAGCGGCTGTTCGACGCCGGGCTGAGCAGCCGCCGGATGGCCGAGCTGCTGCCCTGCGTGACCGATCCGGAGATCCGCACCTCGTGGCTCACCGACCGGCTGCGGGAGGAGCGGACCCGGATGACCGCGGAGATGGCACGGCTCGCGCACGCCGTCGCGGTGCTCGACGACGTGGTGTCCGACATGAGCGTGACCGAGGACACCCGGGATCCGGCCGCCTGAGCGCTTGCCCTTGACACCGGTGTCAACTCCTAACGTCGGGTCATGAACGCGACCCTGGACACCGCATCGCCGGTGGCGCCGCTGCTGGAACCGGTCACCGTCGCCGGACTGCCGTTGCCGTCCCGCTTCGTGATGGCGCCGATGACCCGTAACCGCGCGCCGGGTGGCGTGCCGACGCCGGAGATGGCGGACTACTACCGGCGCCGCGCCGCGGCGGGCATCGGCCTGATCGTCACCGAGGGCGTGCTCGTCGACCATCCCAGCGCCGGCCACGAGGACGCCGTTCCCCGGATGACGGCGGGTGCGGCCGAGGCCGGCTGGCGGGGCGTGGTCGAGGCGGTGCACGCCGCCGGCGGCCGGATCGCCGCGCAGCTGTGGCACCTGGGCAGCCTGCGCGAGCCGGTCGACGGCCGTCCGGCGTGGACCCCCTCGGGGGTACGCGAGCCGGGCCGCCGGGCGCCGCACGCGATGACCGCCGCCGACGCGGACGTGCTGCTGGCGGCGTACGCGGACGCGGCCCGGGTCGCCGTGCGGGCCGGGTTCGACGCGATCGAGATCCACGCCGCGCACGGCTACCTGCTGGACGAGTTCCTGTGGCCGTACACGAACCGCCGGACCGACGCGTTCGGCGGGTCACCGGCGCGGCGTGCGGCGTTCCCGGCTGCCGTGGTGCGTGCGGTACGCGCGCAGGTCCCGGCGGGCCGCCCGGTGATCGTCCGGTTCTCCCAGTTCAAGGAGCGGGCGTTCGACGCGCGGATCGCCGAGACCCCGGCCGAGCTGGCGCAGATCCTCACCGCGTTCGCCGAGGCCGGCGCGGACGTGCTGCACGCCTCGCAACGTCGCTTCTGGGAGCCCGCGTTCCCCGGCTCGGGGCTGAACCTGGCCGGCTGGGCGAAGCGGCTCACCGGTCTGCCGTCGATCACCGTGGGCTCGGTCGGGCTGCGGCGGGACTTCCTGCGCCCGGACGGTCCGGAGTCGGTGGTGGGCCTGGCCACGCGGCTGGTGGACGGGGAGTTCGACCTGGTCGCGCTCGGCCGCGCGCTGCTGGGCAACCCGGCGTGGGCGACGCACGCCGCCGCCGGCCGGCTGGGCGAGATCGTCGACTACCGCAAGGCGCACGAGGACGTGTACCCCTAGGACCGGGGTGCTCGCAGGGGTTGACGCCGGGGGATGTTATCGCTCACAGTCGATGGCAGGGCATGAGCGCCGCAAGGCTCACCGGGCGAGCCGCGCTGGTCGTACCTCGACACCACCGCCGCCGGACGCGGGGGTCGAGGAGTCGCACCACCACCATCGCGCAACCCCCGGAAGAGGAATCCGCATGAGACGAAAGAGAGCCTTGCTGACCACCGGCATCCTGGCCGGCGCGCTCGCCGCCGGGATGGCGGTGGCCCTGGCGCCGTCCGCGAGCGCCGGCACCACGCTGCGCGCGGCGGCGGCCGAGAAGGGCCGCTACTTCGGCGCCGCTGTCGCCACCGGCAAGCTGTCCGACAACACGTACGCCACGGTGCTGAACCGCGAGTTCAACTCCGTGGTGGCCGAGAACGAGATGAAGTGGGACGCCACCGAGCCGCAGCAGGGGCGGTTCAGCTACGGCGGTGGCGACCGGCTGGTGAGCCACGCCCGCGC
This sequence comes from Micromonospora sp. AMSO1212t, assembly GCF_008868145.1. Classification (NCBI taxonomy): domain Bacteria; kingdom Bacillati; phylum Actinomycetota; class Actinomycetes; order Micromonosporales; family Micromonosporaceae; genus Micromonospora; species Micromonospora sp. AMSO1212t. The sequence goes on along the minus strand of NZ_WBKS01000020.1, from coordinate 45,260 downwards.
GAACGGGATGTCGGTGCGCGGGCACGCGCTGCTCTGGCACCAGCAGCAGCCGTCGTGGGCGCAGGGTCTGTCCGGCAGCGCGCTGCGCAACGCCGCGATCAACCACGTCACCCAGGTCGCCACCCACTTCCGGGGGCAGATCTACGCCTGGGACGTGGTGAACGAGGCGTTCGCCGACGGCGGCAGCGGCGGGCGTCGCGACTCGAACCTGCAGCGCACCGGCAACGACTGGATCGAGGCCGCGTTCCGCGCGGCCCGCGCCGCGGACCCGGGCGCGAAGCTCTGCTACAACGACTACAACACCGACGGCATCAACGCGAAGTCGACGGGCATCTACAACATGGTCCGTGACTTCAAGTCGCGTGGCGTGCCGATCGACTGCGTCGGCTTCCAGTCGCACCTGGGCACCACGATCCCCGGTGACTACCAGGCCAACCTCCAGCGCTTCGCGGACCTGGGCGTGGAGGTGCAGATCACCGAGCTGGACGTGATGACCGGCGGGAACCAGGCGAACATCTACGCCGCCGTCACCCGTGCCTGCCTGGCGGTGTCGCGCTGCACCGGCATCACGGTGTGGGGCGTACGGGACTGCGACTCGTGGCGCGGCTCGGACAACGCGCTGCTGTTCGACTGCTCCGGCAACAAGAAGGCGGCGTACAACGCCGTGCTGGACGCGCTCAACGCGGGCGGGAACAACCCGCCGCCGACCACGACCCCGCCGCCGAACAACCCGACGCCACCGCCGGGTCAGGGCGGGTGTTCGGCCTCGGTGACGCTGAACTCCTGGAGCGGTGGCTTCGTCGCCAACGTGAAGGTGACAGCCGGCTCGTCGGGCACCCGGGGATGGACTGTCACCATGACGTTGCCGGGCGGCGCGAGCATCACCAACACCTGGAGCGCCACCGCGAGCGGGAACAGCGGCACGGTGCGGTTCGCGAACGTCGACTACAACGGCCAGCTCGGCGCCGGCCAGAGCACCGAGTTCGGGTTCCAGGGCAACGGCAGCGGATCGGGCATGACGCCCACCTGCTCCGCGACCTGAGCCGGGCCACCGCGGGGGCGACGCACGGTCGCCCCCCGCGGTGCTCCGCCACGTCGTCCCGTCCGACCTGGACTGCCGTCTCTGTTACGAGAAAGAGACATGCGCATTTCGCGCGATTGGTTGACGGGGCAACTTGTGAGCGTTAACACTCCCCGTGAGGGTTACCTGTGTCACAGGGACCGCCACGACAGGGAGGACGCTCGTGCGCAGACGACTTCTGGCCGCACTCAGCGGTGCCGCGCTCGCGATCAGCCTGGCCGCCTGCAGCGGCGAGGGCGCGGGAGGCGGCGGAGACACCAGCTCGGCCAAGCCCGGCGACCTGACGATCGGCGTCTCGATGCCGACGCAGACCTCGGAACGGTGGATCGCCGACGGCAACTCGGTGAAGGAGAAACTCCAGGCGAAGGGCTACAAGGTCGACCTGCAGTACGCCGGGGACGACATCCCGACGCAGTCGCAGCAGATCGACCAGATGATCACCCAGGGCGCGGACGTGCTGGTCATCGCCCCGATCGACGGCACCGCGCTCAGTGGCCAGCTCCAGGCCGCCGCGGCGGCGAAGATCCCGGTGATCTCCTACGACCGGCTCATCCGCAACAGCCCGAACGTCAGCTTCTACGTCAGCTTCGACAACTACAAGGTCGGCGTGGCGCAGGCCAACGCGCTCCTGGTCGGGCTCGGCCTGCTCACCAAGGACGGCGCCAAGGGCACCGCGACCGGTCCGTTCAACGTGGAGCTGTTCGCCGGCTCGCTCGACGACAACAACGCCGGGTTCTTCTTCAACGGCGCGATGGACACGCTCAAGCCGTACTTCGACGCCGGGACGCTGAAGGTCAAGTCCGGGCAGACCAAGATCGAGCAGGCCGCCATCCTGCGCTGGCAGCAGGAGACCGCGCAGAAGCGGATGGAGGACCTGCTCACCTCCAGCTACAACGACGGCAGCAAGGTCGACGGCGTGCTGTCGCCGTTCGACGGCCTGTCCCGGGGCATCATCACCGCGCTGCAGAACGCCGGATACCGCGGCGGCGCCAAGAAGATGCCGGTGGTGACCGGCCAGGACGCCGAGGTCGCCTCGGTCAAGCTCGTCAACGACGGCGTGCAGAGCTCGACGGTGTTCAAGGACACCCGGCTGCTGGCCGAGCAGGCGGTCATCGCCGCCGAGGCGTTCCTGCGCAAGGAGGAGCCGAAGGCCAACGAGACCAAGGCGTACAACAACGGCGTCAAGGTCGTGCCCGCGTTCCTGCTGCCGGTGCAGACCGTCTACAAGGAGGACATCAAGTCCGTCCTGATCGACTCCGGCTACCTGACCGAGCAGGAGGTCGCCGCGGGCCGGGCCGGCTGACCCGCGGCGACGGGCCCGGCGGCCGTCGCGCCACCGGGCCCGTCCGCTCCGGACACCACGACCACGAGCAGGACGGATACCCATGAGCGATCACATCCTCGAGATGCGTGGCATCACGAAGACCTTCCCGGGCGTGACCGCGCTGCAGGACGTCTCGCTCGCCGTACGGCGCGGCGAGATCCACGCGATCTGCGGTGAGAACGGCGCCGGCAAGTCCACCCTGATGAAGGTGCTGTCCGGCGTCTACCCGGCGGGCAGCTACGACGGCCAGATCGTCTTCGACGGCGAGCCGGTCGGGTTCCGGGGCATCCAGGACAGCGAGGCCCGCGGCATCGTCATCATCCACCAGGAACTCGCCCTGGTGCCCTACCTGTCGATCGCCGAGAACATCTTCCTCGGCAACGAGCGCCGCGGCCGCGGCGGACTCATCGACTGGCACCGGACCAACGCGGAGGCCGCGGCGCTGCTGCGGTCGGTCGGGCTGCACGAGAACCCGGTCACCCCGGTCATCCAGCTCGGTGTCGGCAAGCAGCAGCTCGTGGAGATCGCCAAGGCGTTGTCCAAGAAGGTCCGGCTGCTGATCCTCGACGAGCCGACCGCCGCCCTCAACGACGTCGACTCGGCGCACCTGCTGGACCTGATGCGCCGGCTGCGCGACCAGGGCATCACCTGCATCATGATCTCGCACAAGCTCGGCGAGATCACCGCTGTCTCCGACTCGACCACGGTGATCCGCGACGGCCGTACCGTCGAGACGCTGGACATGTCCGACGGCGCCGTCACCCAGGACCGGATCATCCGCGGCATGGTCGGGCGCGACCTGGCCGCCTTCTACCCGACCCGCAGCGTGACGCCCGGCGACGAGGTGCTGCGCATCGAGGACTGGTCGGTGCGCCACCCGACGCAGGACCGCCTGGTCGTCGACCGGGCCTCGCTGCACGTGCGTGCCGGGGAGGTCGTCGGCATCGCCGGCCTGATGGGCGCCGGGCGCACCGAGCTGGCGATGAGCGTGTTCGGCCGGGCGTACGGCCGGGACATCAGCGGCCGGCTCTTCCTCAGGGGCCGCGAGGTGCGGGCGCGGACGGTGGCCGAGGCGATCGCGAACGGCATCGCGTACGCCACCGAGGACCGCAAGCACTACGGCCTCAACCTCATCGACGACGTGCGGGGAAACGTCTCGGCCGCCGCGCTCGACAAGCTGGCCCGGCGCGGCTGGATCGACGGCAACCGTGAGATCCAGGTCGCCGAGCAGGGCCGGCGCGACATGAACATCAAGGCGCCGACGGTGATGTCGGTCGTGGGTAAGCTCTCCGGCGGCAACCAGCAGAAGGTCGTGCTGGCGAAGTGGTTGTTCACCGACCCGGACGTGCTGATCCTCGACGAGCCGACCCGGGGCATCGACGTGGGCGCGAAGTTCGAGATCTACACGATCGTCAACCGGCTGGTGGCCGACGGCAAGGCCGTCGTGCTCATCTCCTCCGAACTGCCCGAGCTGCTCGGCATGTGCGACCGGATCTACACCCTGGCGGCCGGCCGGGTCACCGGGGAGATGCCGGTGGCCGAGGCCACCCAGGAGAACCTGATGGAACTCATGACCAAGGACAGGGATCTCGTCCGATGACCAGCACGAAGCCTCCCCCCGCCTCGAAGATCGCCACTCCGGACACCGGCGCGGCGGCGACCCTGCACACCGGCACCAGCGACCCGCGCGCGCTGATCCTGGGCAACCTGCGGCAGAGCGGCATCTACATCGCGCTGGTGGTGATCGTGGCGCTGTTCGCGGTCCTCACCGACGGCGTCTCGCTGAGCCCCGGCAACCTGACGAACATCGTCCTGCAGTACTCCTACATCCTGGTGCTCGCGATCGGCATGGTCATCGTGATCATCGGCGGGCACATCGACCTGTCCGTGGGATCGGTGGTGGCGCTCACCGGAGCGGTATCGGCGGTGCTCGTCATCCGTGAGGGCATGCCCTGGTGGGCCGGCGTCCTGGCCGCGCTCGCGGTGGGCGTCGCGGTCGGCGCGTGGCACGGGCTCTGGGTCGCGTACGCCGGCATCCCGGCGTTCATCGTCACCCTGGCCGGCATGCTGCTGTTCCGTGGCCTGACGCTGCGCGTGCTGGACAACATCTCGCTGTCGCCGTTCCCGGAGGAGTACCAGCGGGTCGCCGCCGGCTTCCTCAACGGCCTGCTGGGCGGTCAGGGCTTCGACGCCTTCACGCTGTTCATCGGCGCGTTCGCCGTGGTCGGGTACGCGGTGAGCGTGTTCCGGACCCGGGTCGCCCGGGTGCGCCACGAGCAGCCGGTGGAGTCGTTCCCGCTGTTCGTCCTGCGCATCGTGGTGGTCGGCGCCGTGGTCATGTGGTTCGCCTGGCAGCTCGCCCACGCCCGGGGCCTGCCGATCGTACTGATCGTGCTCGCCGTGCTGGTGCTGATCTACGGCCTGCTCACCCGTCGTACGGTGTTCGGCCGTCAGGTGTACGCGATCGGCGGCAACCTGCCCGCGGCGATGCTGTCCGGCGTACGGGTGAAGCGGGTCAACTTCTGGATCTTCGTCAACATGGGCTTCCTGTCCGCCGTGGCGGGCGTGATCTACTCGTCCCGGTCCAACGGGGCCCAGCCGGCGGCGGGCAACATGTTCGAGCTGGACGCGATCGCGGCGGCGTTCATCGGCGGCGCGGCCGTCACCGGCGGCGTCGGCACCGTGGTCGGCGCCATGGTGGGCGGCCTGATCATGGCGGTGATGAGCAACGGGATGCAGCTCATGGGCGTCGACCAGTCCGTCCAGTCGGTGGTCAAGGGCCTGGTGCTCCTCGTCGCGGTGGCGTTCGACATCTGGAACAAGCGCCGGGCCGCCGGCGCCCGGTGACGGCCGGCCGGACGCTCGCCCCTTCGTCCGGCCGACCGCCGTTCACCGGCCGCAGCCGCTCACACCCGGCTCCACCGCTGGTTGGTGTTGCCGTGGCAGGTCCAGACGATCACGCGGGTGCCGTTGGTGGTGCCCGCGTTGTCGACGTCGAGGCACAGGGACGGGAAGCGCACGTTGCTCACCGTGCCGTTGCCGTTGATCGTCCACTGCTGGTTGGTGCCGCCGTTGCAGTCCCAGATCTGCACCCGCGTGCCGGCCGTCGCGTTCGTCGGCACGTCCAGGCACTTGCCCAGCACCTGCAACGCCTGCCCGCTGGCGGTGAACTGCTGGTTGGCGTTGTTGTGGCAGTCCCAGATCAGCGTTCCGGTGCCGTTCGCGGTGCCGGCGTTGTCGACGTCGAGGCACCGGCCGGACGACTCACTGCGCAGCCGGAACGTGGTCGGGACCGGCGGCGGGGTGGTGGTGCCGCCGCCGCTGACCCGGTAGACCACGGTGCCGTGCGCCGGGACGCTGGCGGAGATCGCGCCGCTGGTGCTGGAGGTGGCGTCGGTCCAGGCGTCGCGCAGCGTGAACGAGCTGCCGCTCTTGCCGACCGCCGCCGCCGTGGTGGAGACGGTGGTGGTCGAGCCGCCCTGGTTGAACAGGGCGACCGCCACGTCGCCGTTGGCGAGCGGCTTGGCCAGCACCCGCCGGGTGCCGTCGAAGGAGACCTGGACCGCCTGGCGGCCGAGCGTGTCCTGGTTGATCGCGACCAGGTTCGCGTTGCGCAGGATCGCCAGCGTGGCCGCGTTCGCCGAACGTACGTCGTTGCCCATCATCAGCGGCGCCGCGAGCATCGACCAGAGCGCGAAGTGGCTGCGCATCTCGGTGTCGTTCATGCCCCCTCGGCCGACTTCGAGCATGTCCGGGTCGTTGAACCCGCCGGGGGCGGCGTACCCGGCCAGGGGCACCGTGACGTCGACGATGTTCTGGATGCCCATCGGGTAGCCGTTGGTCTGGCCGGTGTTCCACGCGTTGGTGATGTCCTCGGTGGTCCGCCAGAGGTTCGCCACGTCGCTCCAGTTGCGCTGCGGCCCGGTCTTGGCGTGGTAGCTGTTGGGGTTGATGCTGTAGACGATCGGCCGGCCGGTGGAGGCCAGCGCGTCACGCATGATGCCGAACCGCGCCACCTGGTCGTTGATCGTCCCGGTGCCGGAGCACCAGTCGTACTTGAGGTAGTCCACGCCCCACGCGGCGAACTGCCGCGCGTCCTGGTACTCGTGGTTGAGGCTGCCGGTGGCACCGGGGAACGCGCCGCCGACCTGGGCGCAGGTCTTGTCCAGCGGCACCTGGTAGATGCCGAACAGCAGGCCGCGGGCGTGCAGGTAGTCACCGAGCGACTTCATCCCGCTGGGGAACCGCTGCGGGTGCGCCTGGAGGTTGCCCTGCGCGTCCCGGTTCGGGTCGAACCAGCAGTCGTCCACGACGACGTACTTGTACCCGAGGTCGCGCAGGCCGTTGCTGACGATCGCGTCGGCGGTCTGTCGGATGAGGGTCTCGTTGATGTTGCAGCCGAAGGTGTTCCAGGTGTTCCACCCCATCGGCGGGGTACGGGCGACGCCGTTGTCCAGCGCCCGGGCGGGACGCGGGGCCACGGCCTGGTCGGTGACTGTGGCGGCGAGCGCCACCGCCGCGACGCCCAGGACGGCGAGCGTCCGTCGGGTCCATTTGCGCACTGGGTCCTCCTCGGTGGCCGGGCGCCGTCCGTGCCGGCGCCCGGAAGGGAGCGGCCCGCCGGTCGCACGGCGTCGCCCGTGGTCCAGGGGACGGACGCGGCACGGCAGTTCCAGCGGCCGGTCGGTGCCGGCGGGCGCTCGTGGGTGGTGGGGTTCCGGCGGTCGACGGGGTCGCCGTCCGTCGCCGCCCGACTGCGGCGCCGGGGTTTCCCGGACAGCGGCGCCACAGTGCGTGGGGATGGCGAAATGTTATCGCTGACATCAAACACTGTAAATAGGCTGGCGGCCCTCGGGCGACCCGGGACGGCTGGCTGCCGGGGGCGTCGCCGCGAGGAAAAGAGCCGCTGAGCGGCCCTCTGAGCGGTCAGGCGGCGGCGTCCGGGCGTTCGGACCCGGGGTGGCGGGAGCGCCGAGAGAATTTCCGGAAGTTCCATCGATTGTTGTCGTTAACAGGCCACCGGCCCGAAGTCGGGCCGCGCCGTCGGCGTGGATCTCCCGGCCGGCGGCCGGGCCGGTCCGCGCGGGGCGGCGGACGCCGGTCCCGGGCGCCGCCGCTCGTTACGCAGCTGTTGCTTGGACGTGTCTTGACGGATGTATATGTGAGCGCTAACACTAACTCCGTGACACGGCGGAGGGACAAATGAGCGAAGTGGACGCGTCCGACCGGTACGTGATCGGGGTCGATTTCGGCACGCTGTCCGGACGGGCGCTGGTGGTCCGCGTCCGTGACGGCGCCGAACTCGGCACGGCGGTGCACGAGTACCGGCGCGGGGTCATCGAGACCGCGCTTCCCGACGGCGGTCCGCCGCTGCCCCCGGACTGGGCCCTCCAGGACCCGGACGACTACCGCGACGTGCTGCGCCACGCGGTCCCGGCCGCGCTCGCCGACGCCGGCGTGGACCCGTCCCGGGTGGTCGGCATCGGCACCGACTTCACCGCCTGCACCGTGCTCCCGACGCTCGCCGACGGCACGCCGCTGTGCGAGACGCCCGAGCTGCGCGACCGGCCGCACGCCTGGGTGAAGCTCTGGAAGCACCACGCCGCGCAGCCGCACGCCGACCGGATCAACGCGCTGGCGGCCGAACGCGGCGAGCCGTGGCTCGGCCGCTACGGCGGCAAGATCTCCGCGGAGTGGCAGTTCGCCAAGGGCCTGCAGATCCTGGAGGAGGACCCGGAGGTCTACCGGCGGGCCGAGCGCTTCGTCGAGGCCGCCGACTGGATCGTGTGGCAGCTCTGCGGCGCCGAGACGCGCAACGTCTGCACCGCGGGCTACAAGGGCATCCGGCAGGACGGCCGGTACCCGTCGTCCGACTACCTGGCCGCGCTCGACCCCGGTTTCGCCGACTTCGTGACCAAGCTGGACGGTCCGCTGCTGCCGCTCGGCGCGCGCGCCGGCACGCTCAGCGCCCGCGCCGCCGCCTGGACCGGCCTGCCCGAGGGCATCGCGGTCGCGGCCGGCAACGTCGACGCGCACGTCACCGCCGCCGCGGCCCAGGCGCTGCGGCCCGGCCGGCTGGTCGCCATCATGGGCACCTCCACCTGCCACGTCCTCAACGGCACGCACCCCGCCGAGGTGCCGGGCATGTGCGGCGTGGTCGACGGCGGCATCAGCCCCGGCGCCTGGGGCTTCGAGGCCGGGCAGAGCGGCGTGGGGGACATCTTCGGCTGGTTCGTACGCCACGCCGCCCCGGCCGGTTTCGACTCGCACGAGCAGCTCACCGAGGCCGCCGCCGCCCAGCCGGTCGGAGCGCACGGCCTGGTGGCGCTGGACTGGTGGAACGGCAACCGGTCCCTGCTGGTCAACCACGACCTCAGCGGGATGGTCGTCGGGCTGACGCTGGCCACCCGGCCGCCGGACGTCTACCGGGCGCTGCTGGAGGCCACCGCGTACGGCACCCGGATGATCGTCGAGGCGTTCGCGCAGGCCGGCGTGCCGGTCGACGATCTGGTGGTGGCCGGCGGGCTCACCTCCAACCGGCTGCTCATGCAGATCTACGCCGACGTCACGAACCGGCCGCTGAGCATCATCGGCTCCGCCCAGGGCCCGGCGCTCGGCTCGGCCATCCACGCGGCGGTGGCCGCCGGGGCGTACCCGACGATCCACGAGGCGTCCGACGCCATGGGGCGCATCGACGAGGCGGTCTACCGGCCCGTACCGGAGAACGTGCGGGCCTACGACGCCCTGTACGCCGAGTACCGCGCGTTGCACGACCACTTCGGTCGCGGCGCGAACGACGTCATGCTCCGCCTGCGGGCGATCCGGAACGCGGCCGTCGACGCCGCCGCGGACCGTACCGCCGCGACCCTGGAGGTGGTCGGATGAACACCGAGGTGACCCGCCAGGTCGCCGCGCTGCGCGACACGGTGGCCCGGCTGCACCGCGAGCTGACCCGCTACGACCTGGTGGCCTGGACCTCCGGGAACGTCTCGGCCCGCGTACCCGGTCAGGAGCTGATGGTCATCAAGCCCAGCGGGGTCGACTACGACGACCTGACCGCCGAGACCATGGTGGTCTGCGACCTCAACGGCACGGTCGTCGACGGCACGTCCCCGTCCAGCGACACCGCCGCGCACGCCTACGTCTACCGCGCGATGCCCGAGGTCGGCGGCGTCGTGCACACCCACAGCGGATACGCCACCGCCTGGGCCGCCCGGGGCGAGGCGATCCCGTGCTGGCTGACCGCGCAGGCCGACGAGTTCGGCGGGGAGATCCCCATCGGCCCGTTCGCGTTGATCGGCGGCGACGACATCGGCAAGGGCATCGTCAGCACGCTGTCCGGGCACCGCTCACCGGCGGTGCTCATGCGCAACCACGGCGTCTTCACCATCGGCAAGGACGCCCGGGCGGCGGTCAAGGCCGCGGTGATGTGCGAGGACGTCGCCCGTACCGCACACCTGGCCCGCGCGCTCGGGCAGCCGGTGCCGATCGCGCCGGCCGACATCGACTCGCTCTACGACCGCTACCAGAACGTGTACGGCCAACGCCCGCCGGCGCACTGACCCCGGACAGCGCCGCGCACCCCTCACCACCACCACACCCGGGCCGCTCCGGCTTCCGCCGGCTCGCGCGCCCGGAACATCCAACCCCGGAGGAGAATCGATGAGAAGCAGGAGCACGGCACGCACGGTCATCGCGGCGTTCGCCGGCGTGCTGCTCGCCGCCAGCGTGGCCGCGTGCGGCAACAGCGACACCGGCGGCGGTTCCGGCGACGGCAACGACAAGATCGTCCTGGGCTTCTCCCAGGTGGGCGCCGAGAGCGGCTGGCGCACCGCCAACACCACCTCGATCAAGGAGGCGGCGGCAGCGGCCGGCATCGAGCTGAAGTTCGACGACGCGCAGCAGAAGCAGGAGAACCAGATCAAGGCGATCCGCAACTTCATCCAGCAGAAGGTCGACGTGATCGCCTTCTCGCCGGTGGTGGAGTCCGGCTGGGACACGGTGCTCAAGGAGGCCAAGGACGCGAAGATCCCGGTGATCCTGACCGACCGCGCCGTCGACTCGGCCGACAAGTCGCTCTACAAGACGTTCCTCGGCTCGGACTTCGTCAAGGAGGGCCGGCTCGCCGGCGAGTGGCTGGTCGAGCAGAAGAAGGCGGCGTCCGGCCCGGTGAACATCGTGGAGCTTCAGGGCACCACCGGCTCCGCCCCGGCGAACGACCGGAAGAAGGGCTTCGCCGAGGCGATCGCCGCCAACCCCAACCTGAAGATCGTCGCCTCGCAGTCCGGTGACTTCACCCGCGCCGGCGGCAAGCAGGTGATGGAGCAGTTCCTCAAGGCCAACCCGAAGATCGACGTGCTCTTCGCGCACAACGACGACATGGGCCTGGGCGCGCTCGAGGCGATCACCGCTGCCGGCAAGACGCCCGGCAAGGACATCACCATCATCACCGTCGACGCGGTGAAGGACGGCATGCAGGCCCTCGCGGACGGCAAGTTCAACTTCATCGCCGAGTGCAGCCCGCTGCTCGGCCCGCAGCTGATGGACCTGGCCAAGAAGGTCAAGGCCGGCGAGGAAGTGCCCGCCCGGATCGAGACCGAGGAGACCACGTTCACCCAGGAGCAGGCCAAGGAGGCACTGCCCAACCGCAAGTACTGAGCCACCCGGGGGTCGCCGTCGCACCGGACGGCGGCCCCCGTACCACCACCGTCGAAGAAGAGGTCCGATGGGATGACGGGTAACCGTCCGGTCCTGACCATGACCGGTATCAGCAAGACCTTCCCCGGGGTCCGCGCGCTGCACGACGTCGACTTCCGGCTGTTCCCGGGCGAGGTCCACGCCCTGATGGGTGAGAACGGCGCCGGCAAGTCCACCCTGATCAAGGTGTTGACAGGCGTCTACGGGACCGACGCGGGCGTCGTCACGCTCGACGGCGAACAGGTCTCGTTCACCGGTCCGATGCAGGCCGCCGCAGCCGGTGTCAGCACCGTCTACCAGGAGGTCAACCTCTGCACCAACCTGTCGGTGGCGGAGAACGTCTTCATCGGCCGGGAACCCCGCCGGCTCGGCGCGGTGCGCTGGGGCGAGATGCGCCGCCGGGCCCGCGACCTGCTGGCCCGGCTCGACCTCGACCTCGACGTCAGCGCTCCGCTCGGCTCGTACTCGCTCGCGGTCCAGCAGATGGTCGCCATCGCCCGGGCGATCGACGTGCAGGCCCAGGTTCTGATCCTGGACGAGCCGACGTCCAGCCTGGACGCCGGTGAGGTCGCGCAGCTGTTCCGGATCATGCGGCAACTGCGTGACGAGGGGATCGCGATCCTGTTCGTCACCCACTTCCTCGACCAGGTCTACGGCATCGCCGACCGGATCACGGTGCTGCGCAACGGCCGGCTCGTGGGGGAGTACCGCACCGAGGAGCTGCCGCAGTTCAGCCTGGTCGAGAAGATGATCGGGCAGGAGCTGGACGTGCTGGAGCGGCTCGACGAGCAGCAGAAGCGCGCCACGGTCGAGGCCGGCGGCGAGGCACCGCTCGTGGACGCCGCCGAGCTGGGCCGGCGCGGCGCGGTCGCCCCGTTCAGCCTGCGCATCCACGCCGGTGAGGTGGTCGGCCTGGCCGGCCTGCTCGGCTCCGGCCGGACCGAGGTGGCGCGGCTGATCTTCGGCGCGGACCGGGCCGACCACGGCCAGGTCCGGCTCGACGGCGGCCGGGCGCCGGTGCGCAACCCGATGCAGGCCATCGCCCAGGGCGTCGGGTTCTGCTCGGAGAACCGCCGGGCCGAGGGCATCGTCCCGGAGCTGTCGGTCCGGGAGAACATGATCCTGGCGATGCAGGCCGCGCGCGGCTGGCTGCGTCCGATCCCGCGCCGCCGCCAGGACGAGCTGGTCCGCAGGTACGTGGAGGCGCTGAGCATCCGTCCGGCCAACCCGGAGCTGCCGGTGCGCAACCTCTCCGGCGGCAACCAGCAGAAGGTGCTGCTGGCCCGCTGGCTGATCACCGAGCCGCGCCTGCTGATCCTGGACGAGCCGACCCGCGGCATCGACGTCGGCGCCAAGGCCGAGATCCAGAAGCTGGTGGTGCAGCTCTCCGACGGCGGCATGGCGGTGCTGTTCATCTCCGCCGAGCTGGAGGAGGTGCTGCGCCTGAGCCACCGGGTCGCGGTGATGCGCGACCGCGAGATGGTCGCCCAGCTCGACAACGACGACACGCTCGACGCCGACCGCGTCATGCGCACCATCGCCAGTGGAACGCCCCGGGAGGAGGTGACCCGATGACCGCCGTCGCCGACCGCCTCCGCCCGCTGACCGCCCACCGCCTGTTCTGGCCGGCGCTGGTGCTCGTGGTGATGATCGCCGCGAACACCGTCTACCGTCCCGGCTTCCTGGCCGTCGAGGTCAAGAACGGCCACCTGTACGGCACGCCCATCGACATCCTCCGGCTGAGCGCGCCGCTGATCCTGGTCGCGCTCGGGATGACGCTCGTCATCGCCACCGGCGGCATCGACCTGTCGGTCGGCTCGCTCTGCGCGATCAGCGGCGCGATCGCCTGCCTGCACATCAGCGGGGCGGCCGACCAGAACAGCCCGGCCACGGTGGCCACCGCGCTCGCCCTGGCCTTCGGCGCCGCGCTGGTGCTCGGAGCGTGGAACGGGGTGCTGGTCGCGGTCATCGGCATCCAGCCGATCATCGCCACGCTGATCCTCATGGTGGCCGGGCGGGGCATCGCCCAGCTGGTCACCGAGGGCCAGATCATCACGATCAACTCCGGGCCGTACCGGGCGATCGGGCTCGGGCACTTCCTGACGCTGCCGCTGGCCATCCTGATCGCGCTCGCCGCCGCGCTGCTCGTGGCCGCGTTCACCCGGCGCACCGCGCTCGGGCTGATCGTCGAGTCGGTCGGCGGCAACGCCGAGGCCAGCCGCCTCGCCGGCATCCGGTCGCGGCGCATCGTCTTCCTCGTCTACGTGATCAGCGCCGTCTGCGCCGCGCTCGCCGGTTTCATGGTCACCGCCAACGTCTCCAGCGCCGACGGCAACGCCGCCGGCCTGTGGATCGAGCTGGACGCGATCCTGGCCGTCGTCATCGGCGGCACCTCGCTGGCCGGCGGCCGGTTCTCCCTCGGCGGCACCGTCCTCGGCGCGCTGATCATCCAGACGCTGACCACCACCGTGTACGCCATGAACATCTCGCCGCAGACGTCGCTGCTGTTCAAGGCGGTCGTCGTCATCGCCGTCTGCCTCGTGCAGGCCCCGGCGTTCCGCGCCCGGCTGCGCCGGCGACGGCGCGGGGCCGAACCCGGCCCGGCGGCCCCGCGGCGGGAGAAGGAGCAGGTGCCGGCATGAGCAGCACGTCGTTGACCACCGGCCGGTCCTGGCGGCCCAGCCTGCCCCGGCGGCACGTCCCGGTGCTGGCCACGCTTGCCCTGCTGCTGGTCATGTACGGCATCGGCGTGTCCCAGTACCGCGCCTTCTCCAACGTCCAGGTCGTCTTCAACGTCTTCATCGACAACGGCTTCCTGCTCGTCGTCGCGGTGGGCATGACGTTCGTGATCCTCACCGGCGGCATCGACCTGTCCGTCGGCTCGGTGGTGGCGATGACCGCGATGGTGTCGGCGTCGTTGCTGCGCGACGGCCTGCCCGCGGCCCTGGTGCTGGTGATCGCGCTGCTGATCGGCCCGACGCTGGGTTTCCTGATGGGCTGCGCGATCCACTTCTTCGAGATCCAGCCGTTCATCGTGACACTCGCCGGGATGTTCTTCGCCCGGGGCATGTGCACGTTCATCAGCGACTCCTCGATCTCCATCACCGACGGTTTCTGGACCTCGATGTCGCAGCAGCGCATCGGCGATCCGGCCGGCAACTTCGTTTCGATCAGCGTGCTGATCGCGTTCGCGGTGGTGCTGATAGCGGCGTACGTGCTGGCGTACACCCGGTTCGGTCGCAACGTGTACGCGGTCGGCGGCAACGCGCAGTCGGCGCTGCTGATGGGCCTGCCGGTGGCGCGGACCCGGATCGCCGTCTACACGATCAGCGGGCTCTGCTCGGCGATCGGCGGGATCCTGCTGTCGTTCTACACGCTCTCCGGCGCGCCGCTGATCGCCGTCGGGATGGAACTGGACGTGATCGCCGCCGTGGTGATCGGCGGCACCGTGCTCACCGGCGGCTCCGGGTACGTCTTCGGCACCGTGCTCGGCGTGCTGGTGTTGGGCGTGATCCAGACCCTGATCACGTTCGACGGCAGCCTCAACTCCTGGTGGACCAAGATCGTGATCGGCGGCCTGCTGTTCGCGTTCATCCTCCTCCAGCGCCTCATCGGCATCCGGTTCAAGTGACGGTTCCTAGCGCGGAAGGCAACAACATGGCAACTCACCCCCAGCCCGAGGTCTGGTTCCTCACCGGCAGCCAGGGCCTCTACGGCGAGGACACCCTGCGGCAGGTCGCCGAGCAGTCCCGGCAGATCGCCGCGCGCCTGGACGAGTCGCCGGACATCCCCGTACGCGTGGTCTGGAAGCCGGTCCTCACCTCGAGCGCGGACATCCTCGCGGCCTGCCGGGACGCGGCGGCGCAGGGCGCGGTCGGGGTGATCGCCTGGATGCATACGTTCTCCCCGGCCAAGATGTGGATCTCCGGGCTGGACGCGCTGCGCACGCCGCTGCTGCACCTGCACACGCAGGCCAACGTGGCGCTGCCGTGGGACGAGATCGACATGGACTTCATGAACCTCAACCAGGCCGCGCACGGCGACCGGGAGTTCGGGTTCATCCAGACCCGTCTCGGGGTGGCCCGCAAGACCGTCGCCGGCCACGTCACCGACCCCCGGGTCGTCGGGCGGGTCGCGGCCTGGGCCCGCGCCGCGATCGGCTGGTCGGCGGTGCGGACGCTGCGGCTGGCCCGCTTCGGCGACAACATGCGCGACGTCGCGGTCACCGAGGGGGACAAGGTCGAGGCGGAGCTGCGCTTCGGCGTCTCGGTCAACACCTACGGCGTCAACGACCTGGTCGCCGCCGTCGACCAGGTGCCCGACGCCCAGGTCGACGACCTGGTCAAGGAGTACGACGACACCTACCGGGTCGCGTCCGAGCTGCGGCCCGGCGGGGACCGGCACGACTCGCTGCGGTACGCGGCGCGTCAGGAGCTGGGCCTGCGCGCGTTCCTCGACGCCGGTGGTTTCCGGGCGTTCACCACGAACTTCGAGGACCTCGGCGGGTTGCGCCAGCTCCCCGGGATCGCGGTGCAGCGCCTGATGGCCGACGGCTACGGCTTCGGCGGCGAGGGGGACTGGAAGACCTCGGTGCTGGTGCACACGCTCAAGGCGATGGCCGTCGGTGTGCCGGGCGGCACCTCGTTCATGGAGGACTACACCTACGACCTGACGTTCGGTCAGGAGCTGATCCTCGGCGCGCACATGCTGGAGGTGTGCCCGAGCATCGCCGCCGACGTGCCGAGCGCGGAGGTGCACCCGCTCAGCATCGGCGGGCGGGAGGATCCGGTACGCCTGGTCTTCGACGCGGCGCCCGGCCCGGCGGTCGTGCTGGGCATGGCGGACATGGGAGAGCGGTTCCGGCTGGTCGCCAACGCGGTGGACGTGGTGCCGCCGCCGCACCCGCTGCGCCGCCTGCCGGTGGCGCGCGCGGTCTGGCGTCCGCAGCCCGACCTGGCCGGCTCGGCGGAGGCGTGGATCACCGCCGGCGCGCCGCACCACACAGTGCTCTCCCAGGCCGTCGGCATGGAGGAGTTGCGCGACCTGGCCGCGATGGCGCGGACCGAGCTGGTGGTCATCGACGCCGAGACGCGCCCGCACCGCTTCGCCGACGAGCTGCGCTGGAACCAGGCGTACTACCGGCTCGCCCGGGGTTTCTGAGCCGCCGCGCGCCGTCCGTGCCGGCCCGCGCGGTGGGCGGCACGTTACGCCTTGACGAACGGCATGTTATCGCTCACAGTCGATGGATAGGGTCACCGGCACCGCTCGCGGGCCGTTCCGGGCGCGATCTGCGCCGCAGTTGCCAGGGATCCGACTCTCGCCTGGGTGGGCGTCGCTGTTAGCGATAACGCTGCCGTCGTCGGCGCGTGCCGCCGCGCCCGGGCTCCGGTCGACGAAGGAGGATCGTGGTGACGGCTCGACTGTCCCGTGGACGTGGAAGCCTGTCCCGGCTGCTGGCCGGGGTGGTGGCGCTGCTTGTCGGCGGCGTGGTGGTGGGTGCCGTGCCCGCGCCGGTATCGGCCGCCACGGTGGACACCAGCGCGTACTACGTGCTGGTGAACCGCAACAGCGGCAAGGCGCTGGACCTGTACAACCAGGCGACGAACGACGGCGCGCGGATCACCCAGTGGACGCGCAACGACGGCGCCTGGCAGCAGTGGCAGTTCGTGGACTCCGGCGGTGGCTACTACCGGCTGCGCTCCCGGCACTCGGGCAAGGTGCTCGACGTGACCGGCGCGTCCACCGCCAACGGCGCGGCGGTGGTGCAGTGGACCGACCACGGCGGCACCAACCAGCAGTTCCGGCTGGCCGACTCCGACAGCGGGTACGTCCGGCTGATCAACCGGAACTCGAACAAGGTGATGGAGGTGCAGAACGCCTCCACCGCCGACGGCGGCAACATCGTCCAGTACGACGACTGGAACGGCGCGAACCAGCAGTGGCAGCTCGTCCGCGTCGGCGACAACCCGGGCAACCCGGGCGGCAGCTTCACCAACCCGGCCGTCTGGCAGGACTTCGCCGACGTCGACATCATCCGGGTCGGCGACGTCTACTACATGTCCGCCTCCACCATGCACTACTCGCCCGGCGCGCCGGTGCTGCGCTCCTGGGACCTGGTGAACTGGGAGTTCGCCGGGCATTCCGTACCGCGGCTGGACTTCGGCTCGAAGTACGACCTGAGTGCCAGCGAGCACGCCTACGTGGACGGCATCTGGGCGTCGACGTTGAACTACCGGCCGAGCAACCGCACGTTCTACTGGGCCGGCTGCATCGACTTCGCGCAGACCCACATCTACACGGCGGGCGCCGTCGACGGCGCGTGGAGCCGGCTGGCCACCATCCCCAACTGCTACTACGACGCCGGCATGCTGATCGACGACAACGACACCATGTACGTCGCGTACGGCAACGGCACGATCAGCGTGGCCCAGCTCTCCGCCGACGGGCGCAGCCAGGTCCGGGCCCAGCAGGTCTACCAGACGCCGTCGAGCATCGGCACGCTGGAGGGCGCGCGTTTCTACAAGCGCAACGGCGCGTACTACATCTGGTTGACGCGTCCGGCCAACGGCCAGTACGTGCTGAAGTCCACGAACGGTCCGTTCGGCCCGTACGAGCAGCGGCAGGTGCTGCTCAACCTGCCCGGCCCGATCTCCGGCGGCGGCGTGCCGCACCAGGGCGGGCTGGTGCAGACGCAGACCGGCGCCTGGTACTACATGGCGTTCACCGACGCGTACCCGGGCGGGCGGATGCCGACGCTGGCGCCGATCACCTGGACCTCCGACGGCTGGCCGCAGGTGCAGACCGTCAACGGCGCCTGGGGTGCGAGCTACCCCAACCCGCTGCCGACCCGCCCGGTCAAGCCGCTCACCGGCACCGACACGTTCTCCGGCACCACGCTCGGCGTGCAGTACGAGTGGAACCACAACCCGGACAACAGCCGGTGGTCGGTGAACGACGGCCTGCGCCTGCAGACCGCGAGTGTCACGAACGACCTGTACCGGGCCCGCAACACGCTGACCCACCGCATCCAGGGCCCCACCTCGACCGGCACGATCGAGCTGGACTACTCGGGCATGCGCGACGGTGACCGGGCCGGCCTGGCGATGCTGCGGGACAGTTCGGCCTGGATCGGCGTACGGCGTGACAACGGCGCGACCCGGGTGGTGATGACGAACGGCCTGACCATGGGCTCGAACAACTGGAACACCACCAGCACCGGTACGGAGATCGCCGGTGCGGCGGTGTCCGGCGGGCGGATCTGGCTGCGGGCCAACGCCGACATCCGGCCCGGCTCGGGACGACAGGCGCGCTTCTCGTACAGCACCGACGGGGTGAACTTCGTACCGCTCGGGAACGCGCTGACGCTCAACAACGCGTGGCAGTTCTTCATGGGGTACCGGTTCGGCTTCTTCAACTACGCCACCCAATCGCTCGGTGGCGCGGTGACGGTGCGGCAGTTCTCGCTGACAACACCGTGACAACGGTCACCATTCGCGGCCGTTGACACATCTTCAATAGCCCGGGGTGGGGCACCGGCAATCGCCGGAAATGCCGCACCCCGGGCTCAATTCCACCGCTCCCGAGCAGCCTGTTCACGCCGCTGCGTAACGGAAGGGAATGAGCCGTCGGCCGATTCCGCGATATCGCCCCGCCACGGTGGGAACGGTCGATCCACGGTGCCGATACCGATGGGACCGCTGGCGTAGACTGTCGCCACCCGGGCCGGTCCGGTCGAGATCGACCGGGTGTGGCCGCGGGCAGTGGCGAAAGTGAGGTGGCCGTGCGCGGTCCTGCGATGACGGACGTGGCCCGCCTCGCCGGGGTGTCGCACCAGACGGTCTCCCGGGTGCTCAACGGGCATCCCAACGTGCGTGAGCAGACCCGGCTGCGGGTGCAGGCCGCCATCACCGAACTCGGCTACCGGCCCAACCGCGCGGCCCGCGCGCTGGTGACCGGCCGGTCCCAGGTCATCGGCGTGGTCGCGCAGAACACCACGCTCTACGGCCCGGCGTCACTGCTGGCCGCGCTGGAGCAGGCGGCCGCCGAGGCCGGTTTCGCGGTGAGCGTCGGCAGCGTCAGCGACCTCGACCACCGCTCCATCTCGGCCGCCGTGGAACGGCACCTGGCGCACCGGGTCGCCGGCATAGTGGTCATCGCGCCGGTCGAGTCCGCCGGCGAGGCGCTGGAACGGCTGCCCCAGGACGTACCGCTGGTGACAGTCGACGGCGACCCACGGCGGCCGATCCCACTGGTGACAGTCGACCAGGTCGCCGGCGCCCGGGCGGCCACCGAGCACCTGCTCGCCGCCGGGCACCGCACCGTCTGGCACGTGTCCGGCCCGTCGGACTGGTTCGACAGTGCCGGCCGCATCGAGGGTTGGCGCGAGGCGCTGCGGCAGGCGGGCGCCGAGATCCCCCCGCTGGTCCCGGCGGACTGGTCGGCGGCGGCGGGCTACCGGTGCGGGCAGATGCTGGCCCGGATGCCGGAGGTCACCGCCGTCTTCACCGCCAACGACCACCTGGCGCTGGGCGTGCTGCGGGCGCTGCACGAGCACGGCCGCCGGGTCCCCGACGACATCAGCGTGGTCGGGTTCGACGACGTGCCCGAGGCGGCGTACTTCATCCCGCCGCTCACCACGGTGCGGCCGGATTTCGGCGCGGTCGCAGCGGCCAGCCTCGACCTGCTCCTGGCCCAGATCGAGTCGCCGACCGTCGGGCCGCTGCGGCAGACGATCGCGCCGACGCTGGTGCCGCGCCGCAGCGTCGGCCCGCCGCCCGCCCGCTGAGCCCGCGGCCCGCTCACCGTCGCCGGCCCGCTTGAGGGACCGGCGCTCGCTCACCCGGGGCCGGCCCGCCGAGGGCCCGTGCACCCCGCCGCCGATCCCGCCGTGCGTCCGGTCGTCAGTGGTCCGTGCGACGAGCGCGCGCCCGGCGCGCGACCAGCAGCGCGATTCCGGCGACCACGAGCAGCCCGGCGACCGCCCCACCGGCGAGCAGCGCGACCGGCGGGCCGTCGTCGCCGGCCCGCGGACCGGAGGCGTCCGGCTCGTCCACGGCCGACGGGCCGCCGGACGCGCTGCCCGCGCCCGCCGTGGTGTCCGCGCCGGTCGACGCGGGCGCCGCCGCCGACGCGGAAGCCGACGGCGCGGGCGCGGCCGGGTCGGCGACGGTGAAGCGGTACGACCCCTGGACCGGGTGGCCGTCGCTGGACACCACCCGGTAGGCGACGGTGTAGGTGCCGTTGCCCAGCGGCTCGTCGATCGTCACCGTGCCGGTGACGCCGTCCACCGCCGGCGCGGAGGTGGGCACCTTGCGCTGGCCAGCGTCGCTGACCGTGATGGTGGTGAAGGAGGGGTTCAGCCGTTGCAGGAACCGCAGCGTGACCTGCGTGGGCGCGGCGGTGAGCCGGGCGTCGCGCGCGGGCGTGGCCTCCTGGAGCGAGTTGTGCGCCGCCGCGGGCGTGGCCGGGACCAGCAGCAGCGCGGTGAGGACCGCGGCGAGCAGCGCGGTGACGGATCGGGTACGCATGACGCGCCTTCCTGTGGTGGTCAGCCGAGCAGTTGCCGGCCGATCCAGCCGCCCTCGGGGCAGCCGGGCGGTACGGCGAACACGGCGGAGCCGATCGGGGTGGTCCACTCGTTGAGCAGGTCGCGCTCGGCGAGCCGGCGCTGGACGGGCAGGAACTGGCGGGCGATGTCGGCCTGGTACGAGGCGAAGACGAGCCCGCTGTCCGCGTTCCCCTCGGGGGTCGGCACGCCGTCGTAGTTGTAGGGCCGGCGCAGGATCTTCTGCCGGTCGTCGGTGACGCGGGCGCGGGTCAGGTGCGAGAAGTCGGGGATGACGGTGAGCCCGTCCGGGCCGAGCGCGGCGAAGTCCGGCTCGTCGTGTTCGGTCCGGCCGGTCAGCGGCGCGCCGGTGTCGAGGCGCCGCCCGACGGCGAGTTCCCGGTCGCTGCGGCCCAGCAGGTCCCAGGTCTCCAGGTTCATGCTGATCCGCCGCACCACGAGGGTGGTCGAGTCGCGCAGCCAGTCCGGTCCGTCGGTCACCCACACCGCGGTGTCGGCCGGCGCGCCGGGCTTCGGGTTGGCGGTGCCGTCGAGCTGCCCGAACAGGTTGCGCTGGGTACGCCCCGGCTCGGCGCCGGCCGCCCGGCGGAACCCCTGCTGCACCCAGCGGACGACGGCGAACGGGCGGCTGTCCTTGACCAGGACCCGCTGGGTGTGGGCGACGGTGAGCGGGTCGTCGGCGCAGATCTGGAGCAGCAGGTCCCCACCGGACCAGCGGGGTTGCAGCCGGTCGATGCCGAACGCGGGCAGCTCGGCCACCGAGGCGGGCCGGCGCTCGTCGAGCCCGGCGGCGGCGTAGAGCCCGGGACCGAAGCCGAACGTGACGGTGAGCCGGGCCGGCAGCACGCTCAGTTCGGGCTCGGTGTCGGCCAGCGCCGGGCGGCCCTGTGTGAGCCGGGCCGCGTCGTCGGAGAGCAGCCGCAGCATCCGCCCGAGCGCCGCCCGGTCGGTGCCGGGGCGCAGCGTGAACGCGACGAACGCCGCATGCGCCTGCGGGTCGGTGGTGACCCCGGACTGCCGGGCGCCGTGGAACGGCTCGACCGCGCTGCCCACCTGTGCCACCGGAACGGGATTGTCGGGGCGTACCCCCTGGGGACGGACGGCGGCAAGGGTGCCCGCGCCGGCCAGCGCGCCCCCGGCGGCCATCGCGCCGCCGGTGAGCAGGCCGCGCCGGCTCACCCGGCGGGCGGGTGCGCCGGTGCCGGTCATGAGGCCGGGCTCGCGCCGTGTCCGGGCGCGTACGTCTCCTGGGCGCCGGTGAACGGCTTCGCCACGGCGGTGAACGTCTGGGTCCGGCCGTCGGCGAAGGTGAGCGTGATGTCGAGCTGGTCGCCGGCCCGCACCGGGCGGGTGAGGTCCATCAGCATCAGGTGGTCGCCGCCGGGTTCCAGGGCGGCCCGGGACCGGGCGGCGACCACGACGCCGCCCTGCTTCTGCCGCATCGCCATCTTCCCGTCGGTCATGGCCATCTCGTGGATCTCGGCCCGGGACACGTCGGTGCTCACCCCGGTGATCGTGACGTCGGTGTCGCCGTCGTTGGCGAGCGTGGCGAACGCGGCGGTCATGCCCTTGTCGGCGGCCTTCACCCACGGGTCGCGGACGGTGAGCACGCCCGCCGCCGCGCTCGCCGCCGCCGACGTCGAGCCCGATGCCGCCGGGGCGGTGGACTCCGTGCCGGAGGATCCGCAGGCGGTGACCGACGCGGCGAGCACGGCGGCGCCGATCAGGGCCGCCGTGCGCGGCAACCGGCGGCTGGTGGTGCTGGGCATGACGTCGTCCCCTCGAAGATCCGGTGTTCGTACCGTTGGTCGGCGCGGTACGCCGGATAGTTCCGGCCGGGGCGGTCAGGCACGTCACACCCGGCCGGCGGACCGTCGTGGACCCGGGATCGGCGGTGCGTCCGGAAGGCATAATGGTTCCGGGTGTCACGTGGCGCGCCGGGCGCGGCCGCGGCCGGACGAGGGTGCCGGGCGGGCGCCCGGACGAGGGAGGCGACGGTGACCCAGGCGACGACCGGGGCGACCCGCAACACCCGCCAGCGCGCCGAGGTGCTGGCGCTGCTGCGGGAGTTGGACGGCTTCCACAGCGCGCAGCAGCTGCACCAGATGCTCGTCCAGCGGCAGGCGAAGGTCGGCCTCACCACGGTGTATCGGACGCTCCAGATGCTCGTCGACAACGGCGAGATCGATTCGGCCCGGCTGCCCGGCGGCGAGCACCTCTACCGCCGGTGCAGCCAGAGCCGCCATCACCACCACCTGGTCTGCCGCCGCTGCGGCCGGGCCGTGGAGGTGGCCGGCCCGGCCGTGGAGCGGTGGGCCGACCAGGTCGCCGCGCAGCACGGCTTCACCGACGTCGGGCACACCCTGGAGATCTTCGGCACCTGCGACCGCTGTGCCGCCTGAGCCCTCGCGCGGTGACCCGCCCGCGCCGGGACGGAACGCGGCGACCGGTGGCAGTTCCGGAACGCCGGCGTCACCCCGAAGTGCCGCTCCAGGCCGGCGCGGATCGCGTCGCCGGCCAGCGCGCGCAGCAGTTGCCCGCGCTCGGCGTCGCCGGGCGGCGGCACCACGTTGTCGGCGAACGACATGTCTCCTCCGGAGCGCTAACGAACACGGCTCCCATTACCAACTGAGCGCGCCACGCGACCGGCAGCCCGTCAGGCACCGGCGCACGCGAAACGGCGGGCGGACCCGCAGGCCCGCCCGCCGTCCGGCGGTGGAACGTGTCAGCGCAGGCGCGCCTCGATCGCCTCGATGACACGGGGACGCAGCTCGGCGGCGCGGATCACCGCGTCGACCGAACCGACCTCGACCGCGCGCTGGATGCTGTGCACCCGGTCGAACTCGGCGGCCACCTCGCCCAGCTTCTCTGCCCGCACCGACGAGCGCAGCTCGTCCAGCTCGGCGGTGAGCGTCGCCCGCTCGGTGCCGGCCGCGGCGGCGACCTTCGCCTCCAGGTCGCGTACCCGGGGGTCGGCGGCGGTGCGGGCGGCGACCTCGCCGGCGAACACCACGGCGGCGGCGGGCGCGCCACCGAGCACCGAGGCGAACGACCCCTCGATCGCCAGCACCGTCATGTCCGGGTTGAGCGCCTTGGAGAAGACCACGAACGCGCCGCCGTGGTAGCGCGAGATCACACAGAACACGATCGGGCCGCGGAAGTTGACGATCGCCCGGCCGATCTCCGCGCCGTACTCCAGTTGCAGCTTGCGCATCGACTCGGGTGAGCCGTCGAAGCCGGACAGGTTGGCCAGCACGACCAGCGGCCGGTTGCCGCTGGCCGCGTTGATCGCCCGCGCGGCCTTCTTCGACGAGCGCGGGAACAGCGTGCCCGCGGTGTAGGTGTCCGGGCCGTCGGTGGGCGGGAAGCCGTGCCGGGGCACCGAGCGGGACTCGATGCCGAGCAGGCACACCGGGATGCCCCCGAGGTGCACGTCCTGCACCACAGCGGTCTCCGCGTCGGCCATGCCGGCCCACCGCTCCAGCACCGGGTGGTCCTGGTCCGCGAGCGCCCGCATGACGGTACGGATGTCGAACGGCTTCTTGCGGTCCGGGTTGGCGGTGGCGGAGAAGATCTCGCCGACCGTGGCGAAGTCGCTGCCGGCGACCGCGTGCGGGTAGCCGCAGACGTCCCGGTCCACCGGGTCCATGGTGACGGCCCGGCGTGGGGCGTGCTCGCCCGGCGCGACGTAGGTGTGGTCGTAGTGCGCCATCAGCACGTCCCGCGCGGCCGGCAGGTCCGGCGCCCAGTACTGCGCCTGCCCGTTCGGGCCCATCACCCGGTCGTAGCCGCCGATGCCGAAGTTGTCCTCGGCGGAGACGCCGCCGGAGAAGTCGAGCGACTGCTTGCCGGTGAGCACCATCGCCGAGTCCGGCGTCATGACCAGCACGCCCTTGGTGTGCATGAGCATCGTCGCCTCGGCGTTCCAGTACGGCTGGGCACCGACGTTGATGCCCGCCACCACGATGTTGATCTCACCGCCGTCCTGGGTGAACTCGACGATGCGCTTGAGCGCCGCGGCCACCCAGTCCATGTTCTCCGTACCGGAGGTCATCGAGATCCGGGCGCCGGCGCTCAACGCGTACCACTCCAGCGGCACGCCCATCCGCTGCGCCAGGTCCAGCGCGGCGATCACCCGCCGGCACTCCGGCTCGGACAGCGCGCCCAGCGACTTGGTCGGGTCGCCGAGCAGCACCACCCGGGTCACGCCCTGCGGGTGCCGCGGCGTCGGCGTGGTCACCACTCCGGCCACGATCGCGGCGGTGTTGCGGCCCTTCGGCCGGTCCACCGGCACCAGCTGGTGGTCGGCGTCCAGGTCGTGCTCGACGAAGTCGCCCAGCAGGCCGGTCAGCTCGTACGGGTAGACCGTGTTGCGGCCGGCCGCGCGCAGCACCTTCAGCCGGTAGTCGTCCAGCGGCTCGACCGGTTCGGCCGGCGGCTCGCCCACCGTCAGCTGCGCGTGCCCGCTCACGTCGAACGTGATCCGCACGCCCACCTTGGTCAGCTCGCCGGTACGGCGGTCGCGCTGCCGCGCGATGAACAGGATCTCCTCCAGTTCGGCGCCCACAGTGGTCGGGCGTACCCGCCCGGCGATCAGCTCCATCTCCTCGCGGGTCAGCTCGCTCGGCGGCCACACGTAGACGACGATCCGGTTGGTCGGGAACCGCGACTTCGACGGCCGCCGCGACTGCGCCCGGCGGATCGAGTCGATGCAGGCCGCCACCGTGTCCTCGGTGGTCGGCAGCGCCACCAGGCGGCCGTCCTGCTCCCGCAGCCCGGTCAGGTCACGCACCTGCGCGAACGCCACCAGCCGCTGGTCGGACGGGTTCTGCCGGGCCACCGCCTGGAACAGGTAGACCTCCTCGTCCAGCGACGGCAGCCGGGTCAGGTCGAACTCGCGCAGCCGTTCCAGTTGCATCCGCTGCGCGATGTACGGGTGCAGGCCGCGGATCAGCCGCTCCTCGGCCATCCCGCCGCCCTCGGCGGGGCGGAACGTGACGTGGTGGTGCATCACCGCGCCGCCGCGCCCGGCCACGGTGGTGGTGAGGCGGCGTACCTGCTGCGGCAGGGGGTGCGCGTTGACCACGTCCAGCAGCGCGGCGGCGGTGGCGTCCAGGTCCTCGGGCTGGTTCTCCCAGGCCAGGTAGACGTCCGCGTCGACGGCCTCGCAGTCGCGGGCCACCTCGGCCAGGCCGCGCAGCGCGTCGCCGAGCGCGTCGAAGCGTACGGCGGCCGAGACCACGCTCGACCCGTCCCGCCCGGCCACCACGAACGTGCAACCACCGGTGGTGCGGGTGCGGACCTCGGTGACCGCCTTGTTGCCGTAGTAGCGGCGGGTCAGCACCTCCAGCATGGCCACGTTGTCCAGGTCGTCGCGGACCAGGCGCTGACCGAGCAGCCGGACCAGCGGTTCGGTGCTGCGGACCATCTCGGCGACCCGCTCGGCGCGGTCCGGCGCGTCCGGCTGCGCGTCGAGGTGCCGCAGGTGGGTGCGGACCTGGGCGTAGACGCGGGCCCGGTTGCGGCGCAGCAGCGGCTGGGCGAACCAGGCGAACACCACGCCCCGGGCCAGGTCGGCGACGACCGGGAAGCGGACCTGCGTCGCCGCGACGAGGCGCTCCAGCGCGAGGCCGGCGGGCTCACGCAGCGCCTCGTCCGGCGGCGGCTCGCGCAGCCAGGAGCGCAGCAGCGTGGCGATCACCGCGGCGTCCGCGGCGGCCCGCTGCTGGGCCAGGAAGATCCGGAAGACCGCGGCCTCCAGCTCGGGGGAGCGGTCCAGTTCGGTGACGTCGTAGTGGGCGAGCGCCTTCGCGAGGCGGGTCCGGAACGACTCCGGGGAACCGGCCCGCTCGACGTCGAGGCTCTGCAGGTAGGTGTGGAAGTATTCGCGGGCGCTGTGCACGTGCCCGGCCGGCCCGTCGTCGCCGGGGCGGTTGCGGCTCAGCTCGGCCAGGTCGGCGAAGACGTTCACCAGCTCCAGCTCCTCGGCCAGCGGCCGGTGCCCCGCCTCGGTGGCCGCGCGCCGCGCGTCCAGGTAGTCGTCGAGCACCCGGCGCTCGTCGTGCGGGTCGACGTCGTAGCCGAGCAGCAGGGCGCACAGGTCCTCCTGGCCGCGCTCGGCCCGGGACCGCGCCGGCACGTCCGCCGGCGCCACGGGCAGGTCCAGCTCGACAACGGGACCGGCCGGGCCGTCGGCGGCCTCGGCGTCGTCCTCGGCGACCGGCTCCAGGCGCAGCAGCGGCGCGCCCGCCTCCACCTGGGTGCCCACCGCCACCGACGACTCCTTGAGGCGGGCCCGGAACGGCGCCCGCAGCACCGTCTCCATCTTCATCGCCTCCAGCACCAGCACCGGCGCGCCGGCCTCGACCTCCGCGCCGACCTGGAGCGGCGTGGCGACCACGAGCGCCGGCATGGGGGAGCGCAGCACGCCGCCCTCGTCGCGACTGATCCGGTGCGTCACGCCGTCCACCTCGACCAGGTGGATCGGGCCGTGGGTGTCGGTGAGCAGGCGGAAGCGGGCGCCGTTCACCGCGATCTGGCCGGTGTGCCGGTCGAAGCGGTCCAGCTCGACGTCGGCGGTGCGGACGTCGCCCCCGGCCTCGACGCCGACGCGGAACCGGTGCGCGCCGACCCGGGCCACCCGCATCCGGTAGGTCACGCCGCGCAGCTTCAGGTCCAGCGGCCGGCCGCTGCGGTGCTGCACCTGCGGACGTCCACCGGCCGCGGTGGACAGCAGCCGCTGCCGTTCGGCGGTCTCGTCCTCCTCGTACGCCTCGATCGCGGCGGCGGCGAGCGCCACGGCGGAGTGCCGGTGCGCGACCAGGCGGCCCTCGCCGCGTACCCGGTCGATCCAGCCGGTGTCCGCACTGGCGTCGATCACCTCGGCCTGGTCGAGCAGGTCGAGCACGAAGCTCTTGTTCGTCGCGCCGCCGGCGATGACCACAGTGGTGTTCGCCATGGCCCGGCGCAGGCGGCCCAGCGCCTCGTCCCGGTCCCGGCCGTACGCGATGATCTTGGCGATCATGGAGTCGAAGTCGGCCGGGATGGTGTCGCCCTCACTGACCCCGGTGTCGACCCGGATACCGGGCCCGGCGGGCAGGTCGAGCCGGGTGATCCGGCCGGGGGAGGGGGCGAAGTCGCGGTCCGGGTCCTCGGCGTTGAGCCGCGCCTCGATGGCGTGCCCGCGCTCGACCGGCGGCTCACCGGTCAGCCGGCCGCCGCCGGCCACGTGCAGCTGCGCCTTGACCAGGTCGAATCCGGTGGTCGACTCGGTGATCGGATGCTCGACCTGCAGGCGCGTGTTGACCTCCAGGAACGCGAACAGCCGGTCGCCCGGGTGGTAGAGGAACTCGACAGTGGCCGCGCCCCGGTAACCGACCGCCACCGCCAAGCGCTCCGCCGACGCCTTCAGCTCCGCGGTCTGGTCCGGGCTCAGCACCGGCGAGGCGGACTCCTCGATCACCTTCTGGTTGCGCCGCTGCACCGAGCAGTCCCGTACCCCGAGCGCCCACGCGGTGCCCTGGCCGTCCGCGATCACCTGGACCTCGACGTGCCGGGCGCCGGTGACCAGGCGCTCCAGGAACACCACGCCGCTGCCGAACGCCCGCGCCGCCTCCTGGCTGGTGCGCTCGTAGGCGTCGGCCAGCTCGGCGTCGCTGCGGATCACCCGGATGCCGCGCCCGCCGCCACCGGCTGTGGCCTTGAGCATCAGCGGATAGCCGATCGAGGCCGCCGCGCGCAGCGCGTCCTCCAGGCTCTCCACCGCGCCGCGGCTCCACGGCGCGACCGGCACGCCGACCTCCTCGGCGATCAGCTTCGCGCCGATCTTGTCGCCGAGCTTGCGCATGGCGTCCGGGCTCGGCCCGACGAACGTCACGCCGATCTTCTCGCACAGTTCGGCGAACGCCGGGTCCTCGGCCACGAAACCCCAGCCGACCCACGCGGCGTCCGCGCCGGTCTCGACCAGCGCGCGCTCCAGGGCCTTGAGGTCGAGGTACGGGCGGGCGGACGCGGGGCCCAGGTCGTAGGCGACGTCCGCCTCGCGGACGAAGGTGGCGGTACGGTCGACGTCGGTGTACAGCGCGACGGTCTCGATCCGGCTGCCGGTCTCCGCGGCCAGTTCCCGGACCGCGTGGATGAGCCGCATCGCGGCCTCACCACGGTTGACGATGGCGACACGGGTGAACACGTGACCGTCCCCTTCGGTTGACCCACTCCTGCGCGCCGGGCGCGGCGATGCCCCCGGCTCGCCTCACCTTTCCGCCTGTGCGCGGGCGGCGCCATGTCGTAACGGCCGAAGCCTGAGCGGGGACCGTTGTGGGAACCGAACAAAAGTTTTTAGCCAGCCACTCACTACCCGTCGGTACGCGATACGGCGCCGGACCCGCTCGGGTCCGGCGCCGTATGGCGTCTGCGCTGCGTGCTCAGCCCGGGATCTCCCGGGGGTCGCGGCTGCGGGGGTACGTGTTCTTCTCGCCGATCGTGCCGTCCTGCTTCTTGATCACGTGCTCGGCGCCGCGCTCGGCCGCCATCTCCCGGCCGGCCGCCTCGGCCTCCGCCTTGGTGTCGTGGCGGCTGGTCGCGCGCTCGTTGCCCTCCGGGCGGTTCTTCCACTGCCCGTCCTGCTGGTAGGTGTCGATGTCGCCCTTCGCCATGCCGTCAGCTCCCTCGTTCGCGTGTCCGATGACAAATGTCTGCCCACGGGCGCGGTGCGTTAATCCTGCGATCGCTCAGTGGTTTGCCGGAACGGCAAGGTTCCTTGCTGTTCGGTCCGAGGCGACGCACGATGGCGGGGCCGGTCGGGAGACGACCGGCGGCGAGGAGGCAGACATGACGGGGCACCACCACCACGAGCACCCGGCGGACACCGATCCGGCCCGGTTCTGGGACGAGCGGTACGGCCAGCGGGACCGGATCTGGAGCGGCCGGGTCAACCCCGTCCTGGCCGAGGTGGCCGGCACGCTGACCCCGGGCACCGTGCTCGACCTGGGCAGCGGCGAGGGCGGCGACGCGGTGTGGCTCGCGTCGAAGGGCTGGCGGGTCACCGCCGTGGACATCTCGTCCGTCGCGCTGGACCGCCTCGCCGTGGAGGCCGAGCGGGCCGGGGTGGCCGAGCGGATCACCACCGTCCGGCACGACCTCACCCAGGGCTTCCCGCCCGGCCGGTACGACCTGGTGTCCGCGCAGTTCTTCCAGTCGACGCTGGTCCTGCCCCGGGAGAAGGTGCTGCCCCCGACGGCCGAGGCGGTCGCGCCCGGCGGCCGGCTGCTCGTCGTCGAGCACGGCGCGCCGCCGCCCTGGGCCGGGCCCGACACCGGCCACCACCGGTTCGCCGAACCGGAGGAGATCCTGGCCGCGATGAACCTCGACCCGGACGGCTGGGACACCGAGCGGCTGGGCGCGGCGCGCCGTACCGCCACCGGCCCGGACGGCCAGACCGGCGAGCTGATCGACCACGTGGTGCTGGTGCGGCGGCGCTGACCGCCGCGCCGGTCAGGCCCGCGCGGACGGCCGGGTCAGCAGCAGCACCAGCAGCCCGGCCGCGCACAGCGCGGTGCTCATGCCGTACGCCCACCGGTAGCCGACCTGCGCGGAGATCCCGAGCAACGGCCCGGCGAGCATGGCCCCGATCGGGAACGTGTTGGTGAACAGCGTGGTGGCCCGGCCCGGCTCGCCCGGCAGCAGATCCTGCACGTAGGCGATGCCGACGCCGGACACCGCGGCGATGAACAGCGCGTTCACCGGCTGCGCGAACAGCAGGAACGGCACGCTCGGCGCCAGCGCGGCGGTCGCGTAGTAGGCGACCCCGCAGGCGCCGCCGACCAGGACCAGCGTCCGCAGCCGGACCCGCGCGGTCAGCGCGCCCAGCCCGAGGATCAGCGGGATCTCCAGCGCCGCGCACAGGCCCAGCACCAGCCCGGCGCGGGAGGGGTCGTCGTTCAGTTCGGTGTCGATCAACAGCGGCATCGCCTGCACGCCGACCGTCAGCGGGCACTGGAGCAGGACGAACGTGAGCGCCGTCAGCGCCAGCCGCAGCCGGGACGCGCCGGGCGGGCCGGGCGCGGCGCCGTCCGAATCGGCCGCGACCGGCCGCGCCGGCAGCGGCAGCTCCTCCAGCCGGAACGCGGCCACCAGCGCGGCCAGCGCGTACATGACGGCGGCCATGCCGTACACCAGGCGGAAGCCGCCGACGTCGAGCAGCACCGCGGCCAGCGCCGGCCCGGCCACCCAGGCCAGCGAGAACACGGTACGCATGAGGCTGACGCCGAACGCGGCCCGTGCCGGATCGTCCCTGTCGAACAGCGCCCGGGTGTACGCGAACGACTGCGGGAACAGCGAGTTCGCCAGTGCCGTGGCGGTCGCGGTCAGCGCCAGCAGGATCCAGTAGTCGCGGACGTACGCGGTCAGGCCCGTGCCCACCACGCCGGCCAGCGCGGCGCCGACCAGCAGCGCGCGCCGGATCGGCCGGCGGTCCGACAGCCGGCCGATCAGCGCGGAGGCGACCACGCCGGACAGCGGGGCGACGACCAGGAACACGGTCACCCGTAACGGGCCGGCGTGGACCTCCCGGTCGAGGAACAGTGACAGGAACGGCAGCACCACGGCGGTGGACAGGCCGACGGTCAGGAACACCACACCCAGCGGGAGCAGCCGGAATCGGCCGGCGCGCACCGCCGGCCTCGTGTCCACAGCCATGCGGCGGACTGTACGCGGCGGCGGTGCGGCGGCCGACCGAGTTTCCGCTGCCCGGGCTAGCCGACGGCGGTGGGGGAGGGCGGTGCGCTGCCGCCCTGCGGGGCCTCGGCCGTCATCAGCCGGACGATCTCCGCCCGGTCCGCTGCCGACGGCATCCCCCACTCCGGCCGGTAGCCGAACGCCCGGTCCAGCGGGATCGACGAGGTCCGGCCGTCGAGGATCTCCACCGAGTCGGTGCCGATCAGTCCGGGATGCTCGACGCCGCACGCCTCGGCCACCTTCACCAGGTCGCGGCGCAGCGTACGGATGTAGTTCGCGGCCCGCACCGACTTGCGGGCCGGGTCCAGACCCCGGGCCAGCCAGGCGTTCTGCGTGGCGACGCCGGTCGGGCAGGTGTCGGTGTGGCACTTCTGCGCCTGGATGCAGCCGATCGCCAGCATCGCCTCCCGCCCGACGTTGACCATGTCGGCGCCGAGCGCGAACGCCACCACCGCGTTGTCCGGCAGGCCGAGCTTGCCGGCGCCGACGAACACCACCTGCTCGTGCAGGTCGCGTTCGGCGAACGTCCGGTAGACCCGGGAGAAGCCCTGCTGGAACGGCAGCGAGACCGAGTCGCTGAAGATAAGCGGTGCGGCGCCGGTGCCGCCCTCGCCGCCGTCGACGGTCACGAAGTCCACGCCGCGCCCGGTGTCGCGCATCAGCGTGGTCAGCTCCTCCCAGAACCCCAGGTCGCCGACCGCGGACTTGATGCCGACCGGCAGACCGGTCTCGGCGGCGAGCAGCTCCACCCAGTCCAGCAGGCTGTCGCAGTCGGAGAACTCGGCGTGCCGGGACGGGCTGACGCAGTCGCGGCCGGCCGGGATGCCCCGGGTGGCGGCGATCTCGGCGGAGACCTTCGCCGCCGGCAGCAGGCCGCCCAGGCTCGGCTTGGCGCCCTGGCTCAGCTTGATCTCCAGGGCCCGTACCGGCTCGGCCGCGACGAGGTCCTTGAGCCGTTCCAGGCTGAACCGGCCGCGCTCGTCGCGGCAGCCGAAGTACGCGGTGCCGAGCTGGAAGACCAGCTCACCGCCGTTGCGGTGGTACGGCGACAGCCCGCCCTCGCCGGTGTTGTGCAGGCAGCCGGCCAGCGCGGCGCCCCGGTTGAGCGCCTCCACCGCGTTGCCGGACAGCGACCCGAAGCTCATCCCGGAGATGTTCACCACCGACTCCGGCCGGAACGCGTGCGCCCGGCCGCGCGCTGCGCCGAGCACCTTGGCGCAGGGCAGCGTCACGTCGTGCCCGGCGGTCGGCGTCGACGGCGGCACCGCCCGGCCGAACGTGCGGTGCTTGATGATCGGATAGCCGGCGGTGTGCTCGATGTCGTTGTCGGTGCCGAAACCGAAGTAGTTGTTCTCCTGCTTGGCCGAGGCGTACACCCAGCGCCGCTGGTCGCGGGTGAACGGCCGCTCCTCGTCGTTGCCGGCCACGATGTACTGCCGCAGCTCCGGGCCGATCGACTCGATCAGGTACCGGGCCCGGCCCAGCACCGGGAAGTTGCGGCGCAGCGCGTGGTCGCGTTGCAGCAGGTCCCGCGCCGCCAGCGCGGCGACGGCGGCGACGGCTGCGGGTACGGCTCTTCTCGCCCAGCTCATCCCGCCACTCTTTCCGGCCCGGCACCCGGTCAAACGCCGGATGGAACCCGGCCGCCCCGGGCGGTGTCATGGAAGCAGACCGACGGCGGAGGCTGCCCTGGACGACGAAGAACTCGTCACCCGCGTACGCGCCGGCGACCGGGAGGCGTACGACGCCCTGGTCGCCCGGCACACCGCGTCCGCGTACCGGACGGCGGTGCTGCTCGGCGCCGGTCCGGACGCCGAGGACGTGGTCCAGGAGG
This sequence comes from Micromonospora sp. AMSO1212t, assembly GCF_008868145.1. Taxonomy (NCBI): domain Bacteria; kingdom Bacillati; phylum Actinomycetota; class Actinomycetes; order Micromonosporales; family Micromonosporaceae; genus Micromonospora; species Micromonospora sp. AMSO1212t. Next base: position 12,025 of record NZ_WBKS01000020.1, on the reverse strand, counting down.
CGTTCGTGAAGGCGTACCGGAAACTGTCCCGCTACCGGTCCGAGGCGTCGTTCCGGTCCTGGCTGCTCGCGATCGTCGCCAACGAGACCCGGAACCTGCACCGGACGCGCAACCGGCGGGACGGGCTGACGCTGCGCGCGGCGGCAGCCGACCCGGTCGCGACGGTCACCGCCGACGACGGGCTCGGCGCCGTGCTGGCGGCCGAGCGACGGGCCGCGATGGTCGGGGCGCTGCGCCGGCTACCCGAGCGCGACCGCGAGGTGATCGTCTGCCGCTACCTGCTCGACCTCGGGGAGGACGAGACGGTGACCGTGCTGGGGCTGCCCCGGGGCACCGTGAAGTCACGGACCCACCGGGCGCTCGCGAAGCTGCGTGCCCTGCTGGACCGGGAGGGGGCGCAACGTGGATGACCTGGAACGGGAGCTTCGTGAGCTGACCGGCTGGCTGGAGCCGGCGCGTACGCCCGACCTCACCACGCGGGTCCGCGCCCGGCTCGACGCGCCGGCGCCGCGCCGGCGGTGGCGGTACGTGCTGGCCGCCGCGCTCGCCGCCCTGCTCGTGGCGGCGCTGCCCCCGGGGCGGGCGGCGGTCGCCGGCGCGGTGACCGGGCTGCTGCGGTTCTCCGGTGTCGTCGTCGACACCGCACCCGCGCCGCCACCCACCGGCACGCCCTCGCCGCTGCCCGCGCAGCACGAGGTCGCGCTCGCCGAGGCGCAGCGGCAGGTCCGCTTCCCGATCCGCGTGCCGGGCCGACTCGGCGCGCCGGAGCGCGTGCTCGTCGCCGATCCGGACGGTGCCGGCGCCCACCGGGTCGTCAGCCTGCTCTACCGCGGCGGGACGGTCCGGCTGGACGCCTTCGACGGCTCGCTCGACATCGTGTTCCACAAGCGGTCCGCCGGGGCGGACGTGACGCTCACCCAGGTCGGCGGCGAGTTCGCGATCTGGGTCGGGGGTCCGCACGCGCTGGCGTACGTGGACCGCTCGGGCACGGAACGGGTCGCCACCGCGCGGTTGTCCGCCGCCACGTTGATCTGGGAGCGGGCCGGGGTGAGCTACCGGCTGGAGGGGGATCTCACCCGTGAGCAGGCGCTCGACGTCGCGTCCTCGGTGGAGTGAGCGCGGCGGGAACCTCGGGGCGCCGGGCGGTGTCCTGAAGACGAGAGTCGTCGACGGGGGAGGCCGGATGTCCGTTCCGAGAAGAGTCCTGCTGGTGTCGGTCCTGCTGCTGGCCGGTTGCAGCGGCCCGGCCGCTGTCCCGGACACCACGCCCGCCACGGTTCCGGACACCACGCCCGCCACGGTTCCGGCCACCACGTCCGCCACCGAACCGGCCGTGCCTGCGGCCTGCGCCGAACGGCTGGAGACCGGCCGGCTGCCGGACTGGGCGGACGCCGGGTTCAGCGGAGACACCCGGGTGCGGCACGTCTTCGGCACCCGGGGCGACATCGTCGCGATCCTGTTCGCGTACCCGCTGGTGCACGCGCGCGACGACGGCGCGAACAACAAGATCCTCTGGGTGGCCCGCCCCGAGACCGGCCGGTCCGATCCGGCGCGGCGGACCCCGCTGGTGATCACCGCGACGCGGGTAGGGACGGACACCCCGGTCGTCCGGGAGGTGGACGGCGGACCCGGGCCGTCCATCGTCGACCTGCCGGCCGCCGGGTGCTGGCGGCTGCGCCTGGACTGGTCCGGCCGCACCGACACGATGGATCTGGTCTACCGGCCGGCGTCCCGCTGACCGGCATGGCCGCTGCCGGTCCGGGTAACGCTGCGTCATGGCGAAGTACACCGAGCCGGAACTGCGGGAGCGCCTCAAGGCCGAGATCCGCGCCTCCGACAAGGGCGGACGGCCGGGGCAGTGGTCGGCCCGCAAGTCGCAGCTGCTGACGAACGAGTACAAGAAGGCCGGTGGGGGATTCGAGGGCCCGAAGGACGCACGGCAGCGCTCGCTGCAACGCTGGGGCGGCGAGAAGTGGCAGACCCGCAGCGGTGACACGCGCGCCCGCAACGGCGGCGAAACCCGCCGTTACCTGCCCGAACAGGCGTGGGAGGAGCTGTCGGAGAACGAACGGCGCGCCACCGACACCCGCAAGCGCCGCGCGTCGCGCTCCGGCCGCCAGTACGTGCCGAACACCGGCCCGGCGAAGCGGGCCCGCCGGGACGCCACGGCCGCCGAGCAGATCAACGAGTTGCCGGTGACCGAGGCGGTCAAGCTGGTCCGCGACCTCGACACCCGCCAGCTCGACGCGGCGCTGCGCCGGGAGCGCGGCGGCAAGGCCCGAAAGACGCTCATCGGACGGCTGGAGTCGGAACTGGGCCGGCGCCGGGCGGCGTGAGCGCGGACCGGCCGGACACAGGCGGCGGGGCCGGTCACCGGACCGGCCCCGCCGTGGTGCGCTCGTCGTCTAGCGGCGCGGGTGCTGCGGGATGCGCGGCAGCACGTAGGGCGGACCGGAGAAGATCAGGTCCGACTTCAGCTCGTGGTACGCGAGCTTCGGCTGGTAGTTCTCGTCGTACACGGTGGCCAGGCCCTCCGGCGGGTCGGAGAACGCCCCGGGCACCCAGGAGTGCTTGTCGGTGAAGCCCCAGAGGGTGAACGACAGGCAGTGCCGCTCGGCCAGGCAGGCCTGCATCAGCACGCTGAAGTTCGCCGCGGACGCCTGCAGGCGCGGGTTGATCTCCGCGGAGTCGCCGGCCTCCACCCCCTCGGTGATCTGGCTGCGCACGTCCACCTCGGTGAGGGCCGTGGCCAGCCCGAGCCCGGCGAACTTGCGCAGCGCCGCGGCCACCTGGAGCGTGCTGAAGTTGCCGTACTGGGTGCCCAGGTGGCCCTGTGCGCCCACGCCGTCGATCGGCACGCCCTTGGCCCGCAGGTCACGGGCCATGTTGTAGACGAACTGCGTCTTGTCGTCGGCCGGGTTGCCGGAGCCGAACGCCTCGATGTTGTAGTCGTTGTAGAACAGCAGCGCCTTCGGATCGGCGGCGCGGGCCCAGCGGAACGCGTCGGCGATGTAGCCGGGCCCGAGGTTCTGCGCCCAGAATCCCTTGTAGTGCAGGGTGGACGGGGTGTCCCAGGGGTCGCTGACCGCCTCGTTCACCACGTCCCACTGCCAGATCTTGCCCTTGAAGTGGGTGACCACGGCGGTGATGTGGTTGCGCAGGATCTGGCGCAGCTCGGCCTTGCTGATCGAGCCGTCCGCGACGCCGCTGGTCAGCCACGCGGGCAACTGGTTGTGCCAGACCAGCACGTGGCCCCGGACCCGCTGGTTGTTCTTGCGGGCGAAGTCGATCAGCTCGTCGGCCGGGCCCCAGTTGTAGGTGCCCCGGGTGGGTTCGAGGCTCTCCCACTTCATCACGTTCTCGGCGGTGACCGTGGAGAACTCGGACGCGGCCAACTCGCGGTACCGCGGCTCGGCGGCGTCGTTGAGAGCGGCCATGTCCACGGCGGTGCCCACGTACAGGCCGTGGCGCTTGGCCAGCTCCCGCAGGCTCTGCGCGGCCGGGTCGTACGGCCGTCCGGCCGTCGCGGGTACGACGTTGAGGGCGGTGGCGGTCACGACGGCGACGGCGCCTGCGGCGAGCCAACGTCTCAGCTTCATGGTCGTTCCTTTCGGGAGGGTGCGCACAGCCGGGGCCGGCGGTGGCGGTGCCGGGAACGCCGCGGCGTGGAACGGACCGGCGGGCGCCCGGGTGGACGGACGGTGCGGGCTTCCGAAACTTCCGGTCTGGCTTCCGGAAGTAGCCCGAAACATTACGGACGCCGATAGCCGTCCGTCAATCACCCGGATCGGGTGGGTGGGGTGGTGCCTCAGCGCAGCGCGCGGCAGGAGGCCCGGACGACCAGCTCGGTGGGGAGCTGGATGTGCGTGTCCCGCTCGACGCCCGCGATGAGGTCGATCAGCAGGCGCAGCGACTCGGCGCCCATGCGTTGCAGCGGCTGCCGGATCGTGGTGAGTGGAGGGTCGACGAGTGCCGACTCGGGGATGTTGTCGAAGCCGATGACCGACAGGTCGTCCGGTACGCCGAGGCCGAGGCCGCGGGCGACGTCCACGGTGGAGATCGCCGAGAGGTCGTTGCCGGCGAAGATCGCGGTCGGCCGGTCGGGGAGCGCGAGCAGTTCGGCGGCCGTGCTGGCGGCGGTCTCGGTGCGGAAGCCGCCGACCCGTACGAGCCGCTCGTCCACCGGCACGCCCGCGTCGGCCATCGCCTTGCGGAACCCGGCCTCGCGCAGGCGGGCCGACTCCAGGTCGGGCCGGCCGCTGATGTGCGCGATCCGCCGGTGCCCGAGCGACAGCAGGTGATCGGTGGCCAGCACCGCGCCGGCGAAGTTGTCGGAGTCGACCGTGGGCAGGCCGGACGGGCCGGTGTGCGGGTCGACGGCCACCACGTGGAAGCCGTGCTTGGTCTCGACCACGGTCGGCGTCACGATCACCGCGCCGTCGATGAGCGTGCCGGACAGCCGGGCCAGCGAGCGCCGCTCCCACCCTATGGCCGCGCCCTCGCCGTCACCGCTGGAGTAGGCGAGCAGCTGGTAACCGCTGCCGGCGACCTCCCGGGACGCGCCCTTGAGCAGCTCGGTGGAGAACGGCTCGAACTCGGCGACCAGGATGCCCAGCACGTTGGTGCGGTGGCTGCGCAGGCTCTGCGCCCCCAGGCTGGCCTCGTACCCGAGCTCGTGGATGACCTGCTGGACGCGCTCGACGGTGGCCTGCGCGACGCCGTACCGGCCATTGACAACCTTGGATACGGTTGCCACCGAGACGCCGGCCGTACGTGCCACGTCCGACATCTTGACGCGCTGCTCGAACACCACGCCGACGATGATAGAGGGCGCTCCCGGCCGGATCGAAGACGATGTCGAAAACGTTATCGATACCGATTGACTTCACGTTACGGCCCTGTAAAACTCCCCGGCAGGTAACCCGGCTAAGTGGTCGAGGAGACATCTATGGCGATGAAGCGCCGTGCTGGTGCCGTCCTGGCACTGTTTGTGACAAGCGCTCTGCTGGCCTCCGCGTGCAGCGGTGGTGGCGACGACGAGAAGGCCGCCGAGAGCGAGCTTTACAAGAACCCGGTGACGTTGACCTGGTGGCACAACGCCTCGCAGGACGGGCCCGGCAAGACGTACTGGGAGAAGGTCGCCAAGGACTTCTCCGCCGCCCACCCGACCGTCAAGATCGAGATCGAGGCGATCGAGACGAACCAGCTCCAGCGCACCCGGCTGCCCGCCGCGCTGCTGAGCAACGACCCGCCGGACGTCTTCCAGGCGTGGGGCGGCGGCGAGATGCGCGAGCAGGTCGAGGCCGACTACCTCAAGGACATCACCGACCAGGTGAAGGGCGAGGTCGCCGACATCGGCAACGCCGCCGAGATCTGGCAGGTGGAGGGCAAGCAGTACGGCCTGCCGTACCGGATGGGCATCGAGGGCATCTGGTACAACAAGGACATGTTCGCGAAGGCGGGCATCACGGCGCCGCCGACCACCTTCGAGGAACTCAACGCCGCGGTCGCCAAGCTCAAGGCCATCAACGTCGTCCCGATCGCCCTCGGCGCCGGTGACAAGTGGCCCGCCGCGCACTGGTGGTACAACTTCGCGCTGCGTGCCTGCTCTGTCGACACGCTGAAGAAGGCCACCAAGGACCGGACCTTCGACGACCCGTGCTTCGTCAAGGCCGGGCAGGACCTGAAGGCCTTCATCGACACCAAGCCGTTCCAGAACAACTTCATCGCCACGCCGGGTCAGAACGACCCGACCAGCGCCAACGGCCTGCTCGCCAACGGCAAGGCCGCGATGGAGCTGATGGGCGACTGGAACCGCGGCACCCTGGACACCGTCGCCACCGACAAGGCGGCCCTGGGCAAGTTCCTCGGCTGGTTCCCGGTGCCGGCGATCTCCGGCTCCGCGGGTGACCCGAAGGCCGCCCTGGGCGGCGGCGACGGCTTCGCCTGCTCCAAGAACGCCCCGGCCGAGTGCGTCGAGTTCCTCAAGTACCTCGTCAGCCCCGAGGTGCAGAAGGGCTACGCCGCCACCGGCACCGGCCTGCCGGTCGCCAAGGGCGCGGCGGACGGCGTCACCGACCCGGCCCTGAAGTCCATCCTGGAGTCCACCTCCTCGGCCACCTACGTGCAGCTCTGGCTCGACACCGCCTTCGGCAGCACCGTCGGCAACGCGATGAACGACGCGATCGTCGCGATCTTCGCCGGCAACGGGACACCTGAGAAGGTCGTCTCGGCCATGAAGGCGGCCGCAAGCAAGTGACGTCCGCATCGCAGACCCGTATGCCCGCCGGCGGCGTGACCGCGCCGCCGGCGGGCCTCCGGCCCGGCGCACGAGCCGCCTCACGCCGCGCCGAGACCCGCCGCAAGTGGTACGAGATCATCGGGCTCACCACGCCGGCGGTCCTCATCTACGTGCTGTTCGTGCTGGTGCCGATGGGCTTCGCGTTCTACTACAGCCTGTTCCGCTGGCGCGGCGTCGGCCCGCCCACCGAGTACGTCGGCTTCCGCAACTACGCGCTCGCGTTCCAGGACCCGATCTTCCTCGACGCGCTGCGCAACAACGCGATCATCGTGTTCGGCTCGCTGCTCATCCAGGGGCCCGTCGCGCTCGGCATCGCCCTGCTGCTCAACCGCCGCTTCCGCGGACGCTCGGCCTTCCGCCTGCTGGTCTTCGTGCCGTACGTGCTCGCCGAGGTCACCGTCGGCATCATGTGGAAGCTGATCCTGACCGACGGCGGCACGCTCGACGCGCTGCTGCGGTCGGTCGGACTGGGCGGCTTCGTGCAGGCGTGGCTGGCCGACCTCGACGTGGTCATCTGGACGCTGCTGTTCGTCCTCACCTGGAAGTACGTCGGCTTCGCCATCATCCTCCTGCTCGCCGGCCTGTCGAACGTGCCACCGGAGCTGAACGAGGCGGCCGAGATCGACGGCGCGAGCTGGTGGCAGATCCAGCGCCACGTCACGCTGCCGCTGCTCGGCCCCACCATCCGGATCTGGATGTTCCTGTCGATGATCGGTTCGTTGCAGGTCTTCGACATGGTCTGGGTGACCTCAGTGCCCGCGGTGCGCTCGCTCGGCGCCTCGGCCACCATGGCCACGTACATGGTGGACAACGGCTTCTTCGCCCGGCTGTGGGGCTACGGCAACGCGGTGGCCGTGATCCTGTTCGTCATCTCCTTCGTCGCGGCGCTGCTGTTCCAGCGGTTCCTGCTCCGCCGTGACATCGAGGGCGCCATCACCCGGAAGGGGAAGTGACAGTGGCCGTGAACTCCGTACCCGCCCCCTCCGCCGGGCGCCGGCCGGTGCAGTGGAACACGCCGCTGACGTACGCGTTGGCGCTCGCGGTCGCGGCCGTGTCGATCGCGCCCGTCGTGTACGTCGTCATCGGTGGTTTCCGCACCACGCCGCAGATCGTGGACGACCCGGCCGGCCTGCCGGACCCGTGGGTCTGGGAGAACTACTACCGGGTGCTCACGCAGAGCGGGTTCTGGCGGCAGGCGTTCAACAGCGCGGTGGTCGCGCTCGGCACCACGCTCGGCGTGGTGGTGCTCGGCATGGCCGCCGCGTTCGTGCTGGCCCGGTACACGTTCCGGGGACGCGAGGCGCTCTACACCTTCTTCACCCTCGGCCTGCTCTTCCCGGCCGGCGCGGCGATCCTGCCGCTGTACCTCCTGCTGCGTGACCTGAACCTGATCAACTCCTACTACGCGGTGATCCTTCCGCAGGTGGCCTTCTCGCTGCCGCTCACGATCGTCATCCTGCGGCCGTTCCTGTCGGCCATCCCGCGGGAGCTGGAGGACGCGGCCGCCATCGACGGCGCCGGCCGGCTCGGCTTCCTCTGGCGGATCGTGCTGCCGCTGTCGCGGCCCGCGGTCGTCACCGTCGGCATCCTCGCGTTCGTGGCGAGCTGGAACGCGTTCCTCCTGCCGCTGCTCGTCCTCGGGGACGTCAACCTGCACACCCTGCCGCTGGGCGTGCAGAACTTCTCCAGCCAGTACACCACCGACACCGCGGGGGTCCTCGCCTTCACGTCGCTGGCGATGTTGCCGGCGCTGCTGTTCTTCACCCTGGCGGAGAAGCAGATCGTGGGCGGTCTCCAGGGCGCGGTCAAGGGCTGAGCGGCAGCGGTACCAGCACAACCAGTGGAAAGGCACACCATGACAGAGGTCCACGCGGTGGTGGACGGGCCGGTACCGGCTCAGGCAGGTTCGGGCCACGACCGGCCGGACGGACACGACCCCGAGACGCGCGTACGGGAACTGCTCGCTCGCATGACGATCGAGGAGAAGGTCGCGCAGATCGTCGGGTTCTGGGAGAAGGAGGACGGTGAGGCGGTCGCGCCCCTGCAGGGCGAGTTCGCCGACACCGGCCGGCTCGAGGACTTCTCCCGCCACGGGCTGGGTCACCTGACCCGCCCCTACGGCACCCGCCCGGTCGACTCCGCGGCCCGCGCGGCCTGGCTGTGGAAGTTCCAGCGGGACCTGGTGACGGGCACCCGGCTGGGCATCCCGGCCATCGTGCACGAGGAGTGCCTGACCGGCCTGTCGGCGTGGAAGGCGGCCACCTTCCCGACGCCGCTGGCCTGGGGCGCCGCGTTCGACCCCGACCTGGTCACCGAGATGGCGGCGGCCATCGGGGCCTCGATGCGCGCGCTCGGCATCCACCAGGGGCTGTCCCCGGTGCTGGACGTGATCCGGGACCCGCGCTGGGGCCGGGTCGACGAGTGCATCGCCGAGGACCCGTACCTCGTCGGGACCATCGGCACCTCGTACGTGCGAGGACTCCAGTCGCAGGGCGTGCTCGCGACACTGAAGCACTTCGCCGGCTACTCCGCCTCGCGGGCCGGGCGCAACTTCGGGCCCGTGCACGCCGGTCCCCGGGAACTCGCCGACGTGCTGCTGCCGCCGTTCGAGATGGCGATCCGCGACGGTGACGCCCGCAGCGTCATGCACTCGTACGCCGAGATCGACGGCGTGCCGGTCGCCGCCGACCCGACCATGCTCACCGACCTGCTGCGGGACCGGTGGGGCTTCGACGGGACGGTGGTGGCCGACTACTACGGCGTCGCCTTCCTCAACCTGCTGCACCACGTCGCGGCCGACAACGCGGACGCGGCCGTGCAGGCACTGAGCGCGGGTCTCGACATCGAACTGCCCACCGGCGACGCCTACCTGACCCTGACCGAGTCGGTGCGGGCCGGCACTGTCGACGAGGCGCTCGTCGACCGGGCGGTGCTGCGCGTCCTGCGCCAGAAGCAGGAACTCGGACTGCTCGACGCCACGTTCGACGACCAGCCGCCGGGCGCGATCGACCTCGACTCGCCGGAGCACCGGTCGATCGCGCGCCGGCTCGCCGAGGAGTCGGTCGTCCTGGTCGCCAACGAGGGCGTGCTTCCGCTGCCGGCGGGCCGCCGGGTGGCGGTCGTCGGGCCGAACGCCGACCGGCAGGGCGCGCTGTTCGGCTGCTACTCGTTCCTCAACCACGTGCTGGCCCACCACCCGGGTGTGGAGACCGGCTTCGAGGTGCCGACCGTGCTGGAGGCGGTGCGCGGCGAATTCGGCGCCGACCGGGTCACCTTCGCGGCCGGCTGCGCGGTGGACTCGGCGGACCGGTCCGGGTTCGACGAGGCGGTCGCCGCCGCGTCCGCCGCCGACGTGGCAGTCCTCGTGATGGGCGACCACGCCAGCCTGTTCGGGCGCGGCACGGTCGGCGAGGGGTGCGACCGGGACGACCTGGAGCTGCCCGGCGTGCAGCGGCAGCTCGTCGAGGCGGTGCTGGACACCGGCACTCCGGTCGTCCTGGTGCTGCTCACCGGCCGCCCGTACGCGCTCGGCTGGGCGCTGACCCGGTGCGCGGCGGTGGTGCAGACGTTCTTCCCGGGTGAGGAGGGCGCCGGGGCGATCGCGGGTGTGCTCTCCGGGCGGGTCAACCCGTCCGGCCGGCTGCCGGTCAGCCTGCCCGGCTCGGCCGGCGCGCAGCCGTACTCGTACCTGCACCCGGAGCTGGGCGAGGGTATGAACGGCACCAACCTGCCGGCGACGCCGGTGGCGCCGTTCGGGCACGGGCTGTCCTACACCACGTTCGCGTACGCCGATCTGACCGTGCCGGCCGAGGTGCCGACCGACGGGGCGCTGCGGGTGTCGGTGCGTGTGACGAACACCGGCCCGGTCGCCGGTGACGACGTGGTGCAGCTCTACGGCCGGGACTTGGTCGCCTCGGTGACCCGGCCGGTCGCGCAGCTGCTCGGCTACCGGCGGGTGCGCCTGGAGCCGGGCGCCTCGGTCACGGTCGAGCTGACCGTGCCGACCACGCGGCTGGCGTTCAGCGACCGCACGCTGACCCGCGTGGTGGAGCCCGGTGAGGTCGACGTCTGGGTGGGCACGAGCGCCCGGCGTGACGCCCAGGCGCGGACGACGCTGACCGGCGACACCGTCGCGGTCACCGCCGACTCGCCCCGCTGGACCACGACCGACCTTCGCTGAGCCGGGTCCGCCGGTCGTCCACGGGGCGGTCGGCGGACCCTTTCAGCGCATATTGGCGTTATGTCGTTTTTGACTCAGTAGGCTCCAGGATGTCATCCAGCCCGTGAGCCGGGGCTTCCGGTGCCGCCCGCCGTGCGCGGGTTCGCGTCTCGCCGCCCGGCCGGCTGGATCCCGGTCGCCGGCACCCACAGGGATGCGTGAGTCACGATGATGGACGCGGACACCATGGTCCTGCCCCGGCTCGGGGACGCAGCGGTCGAGGACCCGTGGGGCGAGGAGGACCGGCCACGCCGGGCCGCCGTCCGCGCCGCGACCGGCGTGCTCCGATGGCGGATCGCGGCGTGGCTGGTGCCGGCGGTCCTGATGGGCGCGTTCGGCGTCGCCCGGATCACGACATCGGGACCGAGCGCCGGAGAACTGGCGACCCGGCGCGCGGCCACGTCGCAGTGGCAGGGGATCGGCGCCGCGCTGACCGGCGACGTCGCGCTCGGGCCGTACCACCTGCTCATGCGCGGCTGGGCGGCGCTGTTCGGCGCGGCGGACCTCGCGCTGCGCGTACCGTCCCTGCTGGCCATGGTCGGGGCCGCCGCGCTCGTCGGCGCGCTCGCCGCCCGGACCGCCACGCCCGCCGCCGGCCTGCCGGCCGGGGTGATCTTCGCGGTGCTGCCGACCTCGACCCGGTACGCGCAGGAGGCGCAGCCGTACGCCCTGGCGGTCTTCGCCGCCGTGCTGGCCACCTGGCTGCTGCTGCCCCTGCTCGACCGGCCGGGTCCGCGCCGGCTCCTGCCCTACGCGGGCGCGGTGCTGCTGCTGGGTCTGTGCCAGCCGGTGGCGTTGCTGCTGCTCGCCGGTCACGGCTGGGCGGTGCTGGCGTTCCGTCGCCCCGGTGCTCTCCGGTGGCTCGCCGCCGTGGCCCTCGGGCTGCTCCCGCTCGCCGCGCTGCTCGGCTCCGCCCTGCGCGACGGCGGGCGCCTGGCGTCCGGCGCGCGGCCGGCCGCCGCGGTGCTCGCGGCCACGCCCGGGGAACTGTTCGGCGTCGCCGCGCTCGGCGGTGTGCTGGCCGGGCTGGCCCTGTTCAGCCTTCCGCTGCGGTACCCGGCCGCGCTCTGCACCGCCTGGGCGCTGGTGCCGGCGCTCGCGCTGCTGGGGCTGGCGCAGGCCGTGCCGGTCTGGTCGGCGGCGAACCTGCTGTTCACGGTGCCGGCCTGGGCGGTGCTCGGCGGGGTCGCCCTGTCCCGGGCGCGTGCCGCCGGTGCGCTCGCCGTGCTGGCTCTCGTCGCGGTGCTCGGGGTGGCGGCGCAACTCCCGTCGTGACCCGTCGACGAACGGGCGATGTCTGCCTGATTCGCCCTTTTTGCGGTTGATTGTCGGCTTAGCATTCGGACGGCTCCTGAGCCGGATGCAGACCATGGGGGAAACGTGGCCGTCGCCGCCGATACACGCCCGTCCCGCGCCACGACGGCCGGGACACCGGGCGCCCGCCCGATCGCGCCCGCCCCGCCCGGGACGCCCGCCGATCCGGACCGCCGGCAGCGCAACGTCCG